>JAITTA010000197.1 GCA_031287395.1 Dysgonamonadaceae bacterium
TGTTTTCTTCGGCTTTTTTGCGCATGCTTTCTTCCGTATCGCCGGATTCGTATTTGGGCATTTCGTTGACGAATTGTCCGGGAGCCGGGCAATATTCAAAGACTTTGGAGATGTAAGGACTATATTCTATATATTCGTGCATTACTTCTACCCGGAATTTATACTTGTATGGTGTTTGTGGGTCAATAATTTCAAATGTAAGGTTGTAGATTCCTTCGTCTTTTTGTACAAAAGAGTAGTATTGTTCTGTAGACAACAGAGAGTCTTGTCCGTTAGGTAGTTGCATTGTCCAACGATAGTTTTCTCCTGTATATCCTGGAGTAAACCGATATGTACTCATCCGAGGGATATAGTATTCTTCCTGTAATCCCAGACTGAGAATTGGGATTTCCTGTTCGCAAGAACAAAAAATAGGAATAAAAAAACACAGAAGTAAAATTTTAGTTTTCATTTCTTCATTAAAAATATCATATGTGCCGGAATATCTCCGGTTTGTACTCGCCATTTCCGTTTTCCATATTTGTCGTAACAGGAGAGTGTTCCGGTCGAAACATAATTTTTGGCGTCCGTTACGTAAATATCTCCGGTTTCGGGATGGATATTGATTCCATAAGGCATCTTGATTTCTTTTTCCGTACCGTCTGTGATGAAATTGTGACTGGTAAGCTTTTTTGTGTGAACATTGACAATGGCATAAGAAGGTGTTCCGTCATTTCTCTCATTATCCCACTCATAACTGTATATGTAAAGGGAATCTCCATGTAAAGCCATGTTGGAACAGGGTATATTTAACGTATCGGTTACTACCATGTCATTGGTCCCAATCTTTTTCTCAAGGACAAATAATTGGGATGGCACGGAACCATAAGGAGAATAGATATCATTGTAATTTCCTCTTGAATTTACCCATAGTTTGCCATATTTATCTGCTCTGATCCTATGCAAATTCAATCCGACAGTTATTTTTTTGACTTGTTTAAATCGTTCCAATTCGATGACAGAAACGGTATTGTCATAGTAAGGTACCCTATATCCGCCTGAATTGGCTACATACAGGTATTCTCCCAATACTTCCAATTCGTCGGGCTGATAACCAACCGTTACTTTATCTGTGATTTGGAGATTAGTCGTATCAACCTTGAAAACAGCTCCGAATGGCGCATTAGGATCAATTTGAACTCCTGCTACATAAGAACTTACATAAGCATATCCCCGATAGAAGCGTACATACCGGCAATTGGGAATTTCAACCTGACCGATTCGGATACCTGTCCGGGCATCCATTACTTCCATTTTGTGGGAGCAATTGATAATGGCATATAATTTATTTCCGTAAATCTGAATATCGTTACCTACATCTCCTAATTCTTTCACCACAGTTGGATTACGTTCAGGGTAGAAGTTGCGGATATATATGGAATTGGTAAAATCAAGATAATCTAATGTGCATTTATTGCTACCCATGTTGCCTTCGTTAAGTAGGTACATTCCTGTAATTTGAGAAGTAGGATTACTATTTCCGGGAATAACTTGATATTCTGCAACGACCATGTGTTCATCGTCACGACAAGCGACAAATAAGGTGATAAAAGCGATATATAGAAACAGCCTTTTCATTTCATTGTTCAATTTTATAGGTTGACTGTTAGGGTAAACATATAATTCCGCTTAGGCATCGGATAATTGAAAATCACCTCGTAATCCTGGTCAAAAAGATTGTTGACTTCTGCACTTGCTTTCATATCTAATTGATTGATTTTGAAATTCCAAACCAACGACATATCGCTTGTGTACCAGGGTTGTACATGATTGTAAATAATATTGTCAGGTTGGCTATATCGTTCTCCTGTATAAATGAAGCTATAATTGAATGCCCAGCCTTTATATTGTCCGGATAGGATTGCCGTACCACTGTGCCAAGGAATATACGGGATTTGGTTGCCATAGAATGTATCTCCCGTATCGGTAAAGTCCTGCGCTTTTTGATAAGTGTATTGAAGTTTGGTATTGACAGTTATTTTATTCAATTGGATAGTATTCCCAAGGGAAACATCCATTCCCCGGATTTCTACATGTCCTAAATTCAAGGTTGTCCAACGGAACAACGGACTTTTTGGAATGGCAATAATCTTGTCGTCCACTTCATTGTAGTATATATCTATCTGAGCATCTAAGGATTTGAAAACCGGAGAATTGTATTTTTTTGTATATTTCAATCCCAGATTGTATTGGGTAGCATATTCGGGTTTTACTTTGGCATTGACCATCTCTACATAATACATTTCGTTGAATGTTGCCATACGGAAAATCTTTTTATAAAAAGCACGAATGTTCAGGTCTTCTTTCGGAAGGAGTTTGTAGGATAGAAAAATGGCAGGAGTGAATACATTTTTGTCATCCGGTTTGGCATATTTTTCCACGGTTTCATGCACGAATACCCCTTGTATGCTTGCCTGTGCTTTCCATCTGTCCCAATCGAACGCAGTAGCTGCAGACAACCAGTTGGAATAACGGGTTGGGTACGGAAAAATATCGTAATTATCGTTGCGTTGAAAATCTGCATCCAATGTATTCCATTGGAAATCGTATGCTAAAGAGAAATCCCAATTCCGTGTAACCGGGAACAGGTTAGAAGTGGATAGATAAAATTCTTTTTGCCTATATTTATTGTTGGTAGGGTAGAGTTTTTCTTCAAAATATTCAAAATGGGTATAATCCGCAGCATATTTCATGTTCAGTTGTGTTGACCAACGCGGATTGATTATTGTTCTAAGATTTCCTTGCACAAATGAGCTGACATCCCGGATACGTTCTCCTCGTTTCCATTCATTGTTGATAATGGCTCCGGGTACACCCCTGTCCGAACTGTAATTGTAAGCATGGATATTCCATGAACCTTTCGGTAAAAGGCCATACAGTCCGGTTTCCATTCGGGTCGCATTTATATCGCTGTTTTCACGGATTGCTGTTGTGTCATAAGCAACAATATCCGTATTGGGAAAGACCCGTTTGTAATGGACTTTATATTTTCCACTGGCATCAATCCATTCACCGTTGAACGACATATTTACTTTGTTGCTGATTTTATATTCCATCAATAGAGACGGATTAATCAGGTCGAAAGAGCCACCACGCAAACTTGCCTTGATGTTGGTCGTTTTCCCATCTTGAAATTTGGGCTTACGAGAAATGAGGTAGATACTGCTTGCCGAACCAAAATCGCGAGCAGACTGGAATACCTCACTTTTTTGTCCGTTGTAGAGGGATATTTCTTCGATATTATCCAATGAAAACTTGCTCAAATCAACTTGTCCATTCTGGGCGTTACCAAGTTGGATTCCGTTGTAAAACACACCAACTTGATTGGTTCCCATACTACGGATATTGACGGTTTTCAGTCCACCGACTCCGCCATAATCTTTCAACTGGACACCGGAAAAATAGCGAATAGCATCAGCTACCGAAAGGCTGTTTAAGGCTTCAAGTTCCTTTCCCGACAGTTTCTGAGATGGTATTACTTCTTTGAATTGACGGGCGATGACAATAACTTCCGGTAGTGTAAGTGTTGTATCTTTCGGACTTTGTGAATAGATATTTAAACACAAAAACGTAAAAATGAAAAGAAAAATTGTTTTGTAAAAACAAGTCATTTTGGCTGCTTTAATTGAAAATTAAACAGCTTTCGTCATAGAAATGAAGAAATCAGATAAAATGGTAATAATTACAAACTTCCCGGCAAATTCACATTTTACTTGACTTCAAAAAATAATGATGGGATAAACATGCAGAAATATAATAATTGAACATCATTGTTCCTGCCTTGTTTGTCTCAAGCTTTATTCCTCGAAAGCTTTAAACTTATATAATCTTGGCAGGTCTTCTGACTTACTCCATCTTTGAATGCCTTCCCGTTAAAAAAACAGTGGTATTGAGTATTATTCAAAGACTTTGGCGGAGCTTACAGCAGCGGGTCTGTTCAGGATTTTCACCTGATTCCCTTTTCACCACTTTTCCGTAGATTCGGAATTGTGAAACCAAAACTTGTGACAAAGGTATGGATTATTTTTTGAAAAACAAATTTGTTTTTCAAAAATTGTTAGATATTGAGACTTTACTGACTCTTATTGGGTTCTTTTTTTGTGTCCGGGAGTTTACATAGAAAAATGGATTTTTTAATTAGAGAGGCCTATACACGAGAACCACGCTCATGGACCATTTGCATGGTTTGACCGGATTCAGGACGGATAAACAATTTTTTTGTCAAAAAAGTTTCTGAAATATTTTGGACTCTAACATAGAATGAACTATCCTTGCTTACAGAAATCAAATTTGCGGTGGCAGATTGTAGAGAAATGTCGAAAATTGATTATCTATAAGAAGTGGTGGGGTAATGGAAGCTCATCACTTCTTATTTTGTTTCTATTTTGCAGCAAAAATAGTGCATTTTAGAAATAAAACATTGCAAATAGAGAAATGGAGATTGGCATTAAATGACCTATGTCATTTTTTCTTTTTATTTTCGATTTGCGTCCATTTCTCTTGAATATTTTCTTCTCCTTCAAAATAGTTAACCATAGAATCTTTCTTGAATATTTCGTACGTAGGAGCAATAAATAACTTATTTGAATCAGGATACTCACATACATCGTATCCGATATAAGTCCGGATATCCAAATAAACACAAGGTTCTGCAGTATGATTGTGTAGTTGGTGCGCTCCGGTTTCACCTGTTTCAAAAAAGACCAAGTCTCCTCTACTAATAACTTCCAATCCGGCAGGAGTTCTCAATGTTGCAGAACCGGAGATTATCATAAATAGCTCTTCCGCATATCTATGGAAATGATAGGGTGCGGAATATTGTCCCGAATTTAACTGTCGTACATCAAAGTTCAAATATTGAGGGTTTATTCCGTTTTTAATTCTGGAAATATCTGAGAAGATTCTGAAATTGTCTATTTTATTCGGTTCTTCTCTAAATTCCCGTTGGTCTGATCTTAAAATTGTTGCCATAATCTTCTTTTATTTAAAATTGGATTTGTATTCATAAAAAGAAATTACAAAGTTAAGAGTATAAAACTTAACAGGACGAATGATTGTTTTATCCCAAATGTATTTTTCTCAATAAAATGTTAAATTGAATTTTTATGTTTACAATAGAACAAATTCACACCACACACTCCAAAGTAAAGAGTGGAGCTGATTTTCCGGCTTATATACAAGACTTAATTCATATCGGAGTATTGAGCTATGATATTTTTGTAACAGATGGACATGCGACTTATTCAGGTAAAGATGGATTTTGTATAAGTTCCGGAAAACAATATGCTCCATTGAAAATTGCTTCGGAAGGGAATGAACAAAAATTGAAAGATGCCTTGAAAGTTCACCAACAAGGCTTAACTGATTATCTTACTTTCTGTAAACAAGCGGCAGAATCAGGAGTTGAGAAGTGGACAGTGGATATGAATAATATGACTTGTTCCTACTATGATAAACAGGGGCTTCTTTTGGTCATTGGGAGCATACCAAATATCGTTCAGAATTGATTGCAAGGTATGTAGCTTCTGCAACTTCAATAAATGTATTGTAATAGTAATTAGATCCTTACTGAACCACGGAAACCCCTGACAGCATAATAAGATTCTGCACCATTGTGATACACAAAAACATTACCGTAACGAAAATCAGCAAAGATGGCGCCCCCCAGTTTTCTGATATCAGCAGGTGTTTTCAACCAACTTGATGTTTTTGTATCAAAATTCCCAAGTTTCTGTAACGCCCGATATTCTTCTTCTGTTAAAAGCTCAATACCCATAGCAGCAGCCATATCTGCGGCACTACTTTCCGGTTTATACTCTTTCCTCGACTCCAAACTTTCGTGGTCATAACAAACACTTCTACGACTTTTAGGACTTTCTGCCGAACAGTCATAAAAAATGTACTCGCCCGTATTTTCATCATAACCAACAACATCCGGTTCGCCACCGGTTCTTTCCATTTCACCCAGCGACCACAGTTTTTCTGTGTTCGTTTGCAACTTTGTTTGTACCTTATCCCATTCAAGACCTTGATGGCGATTCATGTTTTTTTCAAAGCGGGCTTTCAATGTACTGAGCAGTTCATCATGTTGCTGCAACGACAATTCCTTTTTTATTTTAACGTTTGACATCGGATGGGTAATCTTAAATCAATGCAAAGAGAATAAAAATAATACCT
>JAITTA010000213.1 GCA_031287395.1 Dysgonamonadaceae bacterium
TGGAAAATTTTAGGGTATTTGTTTCCTGTATTGTGGACCGTTGCTGTTGTCCTTGTTGCTACCGGAATGATCTCCTTCTCTGTTATTTCGGTTTTTTATGTTGTGACATTTGTAGTCAGCGAGAGTTGTTTCAAAAAAGTCAACGCCCTGCAGTTCCGGGTCGGAAAGAAAATGAAAATTTTAGAGAACTATTCGGCGCTGATTGGAATTGTGGAATCGTGCGATTTAAAGTCAACGGCTTTACAGGAAATTAAAAGTTTTTTTCAAAAAGACGGAACTTCGGCCTCCAAGGAAATTAAACGTCTGGCTCAACTTTCGGGAGAATTGGAGCAGCGGGCCAATATGTTGGTACACTTTGTTATGAATCCGGTCTTCCTATGGGATATCAGGAAAGCCATTGCAATAGAAAAATGGAAAGAAAAAAACGGGATTTTACTTCAAACTTGGTTGTCGAAACTGGGAGAATTCGATGCTTTATGTTCTTTGGGGAAATATGCTTTCAATCATCCGGATTATGTCTATCCTGAAATCTCCGATTCTTATTTTGAAATGGAAGGACGGGAAATGGGGCATCCCCTGTTGAACCGTGATCTTTGCGTGAAAAATGGTATCAATATGATTTCGTTTCCGGATTTCATCATTGTAACCGGAGCCAATATGGCCGGAAAAAGCACCTATTTGCGTACAGTCGGTGTCAATTACCTGCTGGCTTGTGTCGGTGCGCCCGTGTATGCTTCTTACCTCCGGGTTTATCCTGCTTCACTTTATACCGGCTTGCGTACATCCGATTCTCTGAATGATAATGAATCTTATTTTTATGCCGAACTCAAGCGGTTGAAATCCATTATTGACGAATTGAACAACGGCAACCAATTGTTTATTATCCTTGATGAAATCCTGAAAGGAACAAATTCGGTCGATAAACAGAAAGGCTCATTGGCTTTGATTAAACAATTGATTGAGTTGAAAACCGTTGGAATCATTGCAACTCACGATCTGGCTCTGGGAAATCTCGAAAAGGATTTTCCCGAATATATTGGAAATTATCATTTCGATGCGGACATTATCGATGATGAATTGCATTTTTCCTATCAATTACGAAAGGGTGTTGCCCGGAATATGAATGCCTGTTTTCTGATGAAGAAAATGGGAATTACTTTGTGAAAAATGACGTGCGTTCTTTTACGTACAATGCCGGTGAATACTTGCTTCCGGATCAGTATTATTTGGAATCGGTCCGGATTTTACATCCGTGGCGGGCATAAAAAAGAATGAATAAAAAACATGGAAGGCACAACCAATAGGCATCCTGGCTACCTACTTTATCTTTCAAAAATCCAAAGCAGGTAGGTATCACAGCGCCACCCACTATGGACGTCACCAGCAATGAAGACCCCGTCTTCGTAAAACGACCCAAGTCAACAATGGCCAGAGGCCATAAAGACGGGTACATCAACGAACACCCCAATGAAATAACCGTAATACATACAATCGATATTTCAGGTGGACTGAATACAACCAATAATGTACCTGTAACGGCGATATAAGTGCATACTGTCAGAGCCATTTTCTGGCTGACCAACTTGGGAATAAAGAGGATGCCGCAAATATAGCCGGTCACCATACCGATGCTGGGATAAACGGCATACCGATCAGGATTTGAAAGCCCTAAATCGGCAGCATAGTCCACTGTCGTAGCGGAAGCAATCGTTTCAACACCCACGTAAAAGAATAAAGTGATGCATCCGATCAGTAGATGAGGAAATTGCAGGATCGACTTTTTATGTGCTGCGTAGGGACAATCATCCCAATGGGCCTCATCCTCTCCTTTCGCTTTGATCTCTTTCAAAGGAGCAAATAGCATGACCACACTCAAAATAAGTGAAATAACAGAAATGATGAGAAATGGCTTGGTGATGTCAATAAGTGCGACCTCTTCTATGTTTTTCCCGATAATAAGCGATAATATGATGGGAGCGGTCGGCCATGCGAAAGCATTGCATATTCCCATTATACTCATACGTTTAGCCGCACTTTCGATAGGGCCCAGAATCGTAACATAGGGATTTATGGCCGCTTGCAGAACGGCGTTCCCTGTACCGCAAAGAAAAGAGGCCAGTAAAAACAGGGATAAGCTACAACGGTGCGCAGAAGAGATAAACATTGTAAAACCAATGGCATAAATAGCAAAAGCCAAAGCCATTGTCCTTTTATAGCCGATTTTCTTGATCAAAAAAGAGGACGGATATCCGAACAGAAGAAAAGCAGAGAATGTTGCTGCCAGTACCAGATACGACTCTCCTGCCGAAACCTCAAGAGTCGATTGCAGCAAAGGTAACAGGTAACTGTTAATTCCCATTGTAAAACCGACAGTGAAATACATAGCTCCTATGTATGTCAGAGGAATCAAATATTTTTTGTTGCCCATCTTCTATTCTCTACTATGAAAATCAATCAATCCCTCTACCGGATAACACAATACTTTGCCCATTTCCATCTGATATTCCATCGCTACTTCTGCAAGAAGATACTTGAAATGCCAGGCTACGGATCCAACGCAATTTAATTTGTATTTTTCATAATCAGGATAACGAGTAATTATATTCCGGAACAATGAGATGAAAGCCTCCTTAACCAGACAATAGAAATATTCATCCTTGTAAATATTCTCTCCTACAAATTTGCAATATCGGGCACAAAAACGGTTCGGGAAAGGTTTGGTATAGATTTCATCGATCAACTCGTCTCCCGACAACCGGATATATTCCTTTACCAAAGCATGCGTTTTCCCAGGCATGTTGCCGCGTATATAATCGCATATCAATTGCTTGCCGATGTATGCTCCACTACCTTCATCTCCCAATATAAAACCCAAAGAATCTATATTCCGAATCACCGATTCTCCATCATAAAGGCAACTGTTCGTTCCCGTACCCAATATCACGGCAAAACCAGCCTCATGCCCCAAAAGAGCTCTGGCAGCCCCTAATAAATCCATACTCACAAAAATATGCTCTGCACAGGAAAATACTCTTAAGAGTGTTTCTCTGATAAACCCGAATTGTAATTCTGTTACTCCGGCACCATAAAAGTAAATTTCATTGACTTTATTTATATTCAATTCCGGAGGAAGAGCGGAGTTTATATCATTGATCATATATTCCTGGGTGATATAATTCGGGTTATATCCTGCACTCGTAAAACGAATACAGGTACCATCCTTCCGGTTCAAAAGCGCCCAATCGGTTTTTGTGGATCCGCTGTCGACAATCAGTTTCATTACAGGACTCCTTT
>JAITTA010000331.1 GCA_031287395.1 Dysgonamonadaceae bacterium
GGTAAACAATTCCGACAAACAAAACTTTATCGGATAACTGATACCGGTGTCTGACCTTTTCGATTCCTTCATGAACCATTTCCGGGCTCAGGATAACCATATCAGGAACCACATCCCTCATCCGGGAATTCCATTCGTCGAAATCTTCCAGACAAATTATTTTTGAACCGATTTCATTCGCATACAATATTCCTGCAAGTCCTTCCCGGATGATCCTCGATCTTTCGACAATAACAATTTTCTTAAACATACCGGTCAACTTTGAATATCGTATTCCATCTTTTTTACCGAAGGTACCAGCAAATGATCTTCGATAAACGAATGGCGGATCAGATCCTGCTCCAAGCTAAAAAGTTCCTTCAATACTTCTATCCGGTAATAAGACGTAATATCCTCCGGAATATACTTGACAAGAATATTTTTCAGATCCAATAATTTTTGCTCTATATTCGTATGGTTTTTTTCAAACTCCGACATTCTGAATTTCGTAGGATGCGGATCGGTAAGAATATCTGAGATATAAGGAAAAATATCATCGTCTTCATAATGGAAATGCTCTTCCACTTCCCGGATGTATCCATCGAAAAAAGATATGAGTACCTGCCCATGCTTTGCAGGAATGTTTTCTGAAAAAAGTGCAATCAGTTCTTTGATTCCCGGAATCTGTTTTTCCTTAAAATGCCTGTGAGACGATTTTAAAAATGACAACAAATCGGGAATCGCATCTTTTTCCAAATAGGTATCCTGACTCAGGCTGCCTTCGAATGAACGAAGTAACGCAATAAAAGCTTCAATATCAACTTTATAACGCTCCGCTATATCCCGTACCCGCTGATCCCCGAAACCAAAAGAGATCCCCATACGCTCCAATACCGTAATCATAGCCGGATAATCAATAATCAATTCCGACATTTTACGGTTCGGGGATACCGATGTTATAAACTTCACCATTTTTCCGGTATTCTATGTTACTACGGGCAAAGATAACAAATTTTATCCGATTATTTGGCGAAATATTATTCTGAAGTGCCCAATACGAATATTCATTTTTTATTATTTTCTTTTTGTAAAACCGGGATTTCTGTTTTCGCCTTCCGTTTTTCATTTATTTTTCTTGCCGACACCACAGTTTGAAAAAAAAGAATTCCAATCAGAATAACAAGCAGAGCTATCAATAATTTATTTGACAATTTCATACTATTTAGTATTTTTACAATATTGTTGATATAAATTGACTATTTCATCCATGGGAAAACCCATCAAAGTTATGTTTCTGAAAAATTCAGGCAAGTCTTTCTTCAGAAACTGTTCTCTTCTCATTTTTAAAACCAAATCTAAGCCTTCACTCGATACGAAGTAACCTATCCCGCGTTGATTGTAAATAACCTCCTGCTGCTGCAGATAATCATACGTCCGCATTACGGTATTGGGATTCACTTCGAGGGATACGGCCAAATCCCGTACCGATGGAATGCGCCCTTCTACCGGCCATTCCTTTCTCAGAATTTTATCTTCGATAAATCCTGCTATCTGGAGATATATTGCCTGTGAATCATTGAATTGCATAATTATACTGTTTTTTCGTTAAACTTGAACCAGGAGACGACCAGGAGATAAAGGCCGATAAAAATACATAAGTATTGGGGATAAAAAGAAAAATCATCCACCAATGAATAACTTCCACCCCCTTTTTCCGTAATGAAGAGAAATGGGAAAACAACGGTATCGGATGAATGTCCTGATATCAGGAAATAAAAGAATTTTGTTAAATAAGCCGCCAAGAACATGAAAGCAATATAAACCAAAAATATTTTAATATGAGCCGATTTCTTAAACATCTGAACACCACATATAAACAAAGTTGCAGCAAAAAACCAGATCGAAACGGCTGTGAATAAAATATCGTTTTTATTGCTGAAGACGCTATTTAATGACATTAAATCCACCACATTCCTGTCCGGAAGATTAAAAACATCCGACGCCCAGGAATTATACGCCACAGTCAGGTTTAAAACCAACCAATAATAGAGTGCAAATATTATGGGAAAAATAACCAGGCAATAAAGCGATTTAGTCGTGAATTTTTCCAGTTTCGACGCAGGAAGCAAAAGCATTGAAAGGGTCTGAGGTTTCGAAGACAACTCGGAAAAATAAATATTCGTAATCAACCCCTGAAAAACAAGAATTACCAATCCCAAGAGGAAAGCCGTAGATATTAAATCAACCTGAGACTGTCCAATTGCATTTATTCCAAAATAAATCGCAACTATTCCCAAGAGAATCCCAATCATAAGTAATGCTCTTTTGAATTGTAGACAGTATTCGTTGTAAAATAATTTTCCAAATCGTTGTATATCAAAAGTCGTATTCATATCCTAATCAAATTTTAGTCGTAAATAATCCGCTTACTTCTTTCTTGCTCGAGGTCACTGCATTGAATAAAATTTCCATATCAACCCGGGAGGGACCTTCCTTCCGATTCGGGACAATCGCTTTACCTCCGATGATACCCGGTTCATCGTATAACAACTGATCCGGCTTGTCCGAATCCGTATAGGACACGAAACTGTACTTGCAAGCAATGTCGTCAATCGATTCGTTGAAAACAATCTGATGATTTTCGAGTATCACTACCGTATCAATCAGGTTTTCAAGATCACGGACCTGATGCGTGGAAATGATGATACAACGATCTTCCGTAGCAACAGAAGCAATTATTCTCCGGAATTGGGTTTTTGAAGGAATATCCAATCCGTTGGTCGGCTCATCCATCATCAGGATACGGGTGTTGCAGGCCAATGCAAAAGCAATAAAGGCTTTCTTACGCTGTCCCATCGACATCTTCATCATGGAATGATCCGCTTCAATCTCAAATTCTTCCAGATACTTGTGGTATTGACCCTGATCAAAATGAGGATAAAATGAAGCATACAGACCGGCATACCTCTCAGGAGTAACATCCGGAACAACAAATTCTTCGGGAATCAGAAATAATTCCTCAAGAAAACTCACATCTCTTTTTCCGGGAAGGAACCCCGAAATCTCAATACCGCCTGATCGTGGGAACAACAATCCGGACATGAGGTGTAACAACGTACTTTTTCCCGTCCCGTTTTTGCCCAACAACCCATAAATATGACCGCTGGAAAGACTCAGGTTCAGGCCTTCAAACAGGCGTTTGCGCCTACTGTAAGTAAATTCCAAATTCTGAATAGTAATCATTATTATTTATGTTTTAGTGTACTAATATAATAATACACTACAAATATACTACAGTTTTTCCATATTCCAAATTTTTACAAAAAAAATAAAACTGTTGATAACTTTTTTACGACGCAACTGTTTTTACAAGAGCATTTTTTATAATTTTACAAGCTAAAAAGTAAAAAATATGGCAATAATGTCTGATACGCAAAACAATATACACCCTTTTGTCCATCTGCATGTCCACTCCCATTATTCCTTGCTGGACGGGATGTCGACGGTCCCCGGTCTTGTGGATAAAGCCGTTAAAAACGGGATGAAAGCGGTTGCCCTGACCGATCATGGAAATATGTTCGGAGCCAAAGAACTCATCGATTACGTAACTAAAATAAACAAAGGGAAGGAACCCGGTGAAAAATTCAAGGCTATCCTCGGAGTAGAAGCTTATTGTGCCCGGCGTACACGGTTCGACAAAACAGAAAAAGAAGACGGTAGCGGTTGGCACTTGTTATTGCTGGCAAAAAATAAAACGGGCTATAAAAACCTGTGCAAACTGGTTTCCACATCCTGGGTAGATGGTTTCTACTACCGTCCCCGGATCGATAAAGATTGCCTGAAAGAATTCAGCGAAGGATTGATTGTTTGTTCTGCCTGTCTGGGAGGAGAAATCCCGCGCAAAATTATCGACGGCAATATCAAAGGAGCGGAAGACGCAATCTGGTGGTTTAAAAACATCTTTGGGGATGATTATTACCTTGAAGTCCAACGACATAAAACCGATAAGCCGGGTGGCGACAGAGATACATACGAAAAACAGATACAAGCCAATGCCGCTATCATGGAACTGGCCCGGAAAACCAACACCAAAGTTGTTGCTACCAATGACGTCCATTTCATCGAAGAAGATCATGCCGAAGGACACGACAGGCTCATCTGCCTGAGTACGGGTAAGGACCTGAATGACTCCAACCGGATGCATTACACCAAACAGGAATGGTTCAAAACGCAGGAAGAAATGAACATTATTTTTTCCGATATGCCTGAAGTCCTCTCCAATACCATTGAAATAGCAGATAAAATTGAGACCTATGGTATAGATTCCGACCCATTGATGCCTCAATTTCCTATTCCGGAAGAATTCGGAACAGAAGATAGTTACCGGCAATCCTATTCGGAAGAACAGTTAAGGGAAGAATTTAACAAGGAAGATGCCGGTCGTTTCGACAGACTCGGAGGATACGATAAAGTCGTCCGTATCAAATTGGAAGCGGATTATTTGAGGAACCTGACCTTTTCAAAGGCTGGATCCCGTTACGGAAGTCCTCTTCCGGGCGATGTGCTTGAACGGATTGAATTTGAGCTTGAAACCATGAAAACCATGGGATTCCCAGGGTATTTCCTGATTGTACAGGATTTTATCCAGGCAGCCCGGGATATGGGTGTCGCCGTAGGACCCGGACGCGGTTCTGCCGCAGGATCTGCAGTAGCTTACTGCCTCGGAATTACCGATATTGATCCTTTAAGATACGACTTGCTGTTCGAACGCTTCCTGAATCCCGACCGTATTTCCATGCCCGATATCGATATCGATTTCGACGACGACGGACGTGCGGATGTGCTCCACTGGGTAAAAGAAAAATACGGGAAAGAAAAGGTCGCTCACATTGTGACTTATGGTACCATGGCAACCAAATCGGCCATCAAAGATGTTGCCCGCGTGCAGGGATTGCCATTGGCAATGGCAGATTACCTGACCAAATTGATCCCCGACCGGTTGCCGGAAGATAAGACTACAGGAAAAATGCCCAGAATCAATATTTCAAACTGTATACAATATGTTCCGGAATTACAGGAGGCTCGCGACTCATCGGATCCCAACCTTTCAAGCACTTTAAAGTATGCTGAAATGTTGGAAGGAACCGTACGGCAAACAGGGGTACACGCTTGTGGAGTCATTATCGGAGCAGACGACCTGACCAATTATGTCCCTCTCAGTACGGCAAAAGAAAAAGGAAGTGATGAAGAACTGCTGGTAACTCAATACGAAGGTTCTGTGATCGAGTCTATCGGACTAATCAAAATGGACTTTCTGGGCCTGAAAACATTGTCTATTATAAAGGAAGCCTTGTCTAACATTAAAAAATCGAAGGGAATAGATATCGATATTTCCGGGATTCCGATCAACGATGAAAAGACATACGAATTGTATAGCAAAGGCCAAACAGTTGGGACTTTCCAGTTTGAATCGGCCGGGATGCAAAAATACCTTCGCGAACTGAAGCCTACCCAATTTGAGGATCTCATTGCGATGAATGCGCTTTATCGCCCGGGACCAATGGCCTACATTCCTGATTTTGTCGATCGTAAGCACGGGAAAAAAGAAATCACTTACGATTTTCCGGAAATGGAAGCACGTCTGAAAGATACTTACGGAATCACCGTATACCAGGAACAAGTGATGCTCTTGAGCCGCGACCTGGCCGGTTTTACCCGTGGACAATCGGACGAACTCCGGAAAGCAATGGGTAAAAAACTCGTGGATAAAATGGAAGCCCTGAAAACCAAATTCCTGGAAGGAGCCGAGAAAAAAGGCTTCGGACCGAAAGCCAAACTTGAAAAAATCTGGAGCGATTGGGCGGAATTTGCCAAATATGCGTTCAATAAATCACATGCAACCTGTTATTCCTGGATTTCTTATCAGACAGCATACCTGAAGGCGCATTATCCTGCAGAATTTATGGCTGCCAACCTTACCCGGAATAAGGATGATATCAGTGAAATCACCAAATTCATGGACGAATGCCGCAGTGCGGGGATTCGCGTAAAAGGTCCCGATGTCAACGAATCCGAACTGAACTTTACCGTTAATAAAAACGGCGACATTCTTTTCGGCATGGGAGGAGTCAAAGGAGTCGGAACAGGAGCTGTGGAAAATATCATCCGTGAACGGGAAGAAAACGGGCCATTCAAAGGAATTTTCGATTTCGTGGACCGAATCAACCTGACTGCCTGTAATAAGAAAAACATTGAAGCTCTTTGCCTCGCCGGAGCATTCGATAATTTCCCGGAAGCCACGCGCGAGCAATACTTCGCCCTCAATAACAAAAACGAATCGTTTATCGAAAGCCTTATCCGGTATGGAAACAAATTCCAAACTGACAAACAATCAAATATGAATACCCTGTTCGGTGATTTTGGGAATGAGGTTGAAATAGCGAAACCGGAAGTCCCCAAATGCGAAAAATGGAGTGACCTTGAACGTCTGAACAAAGAACGGGAACTGGTCGGAATTTACCTTTCTTCTCATCCTCTGGACGAATATTACATCGTCCTGAACCATGTCTGTAACCTGTCCATGAAAGAACTGGCAGAAGATAAAGATGCTTTAAGGGGAAAAGATGTAATGATGGCCGGTATTATTACCGGCTTCAGAGAAGGAACTACAAAGATGGGAAAACCCTTCGGTATCATCAAAATGGAAGATTATACGGGAAGCGCGGAAATTCCACTGTTTGGAAACGATTATTTCGAATTCAGCAAATACTGCCGCCCCAATACTTTTCTTTTAATAAAAGGAACATTCCAGTCACGACAATACAATGAAAATATCACCGACTTGAAAATAAAATCCATGAATCCGTTGAGTGAAGTCAAGGACTCCCTGATAGAAAAAATGACCATATCGTTGAAACTGATGGATATCCGGGAAGACTCGACCGCCGAACTATCATCTCTCATCAGGAACAATCCGGGGAATACATCGTTATACTTTAGGATAGAAGACGGAGAAAGACAACAATTATACATTTCCCTGTTTGCCGAAGGAGAAAAATTCTCAGTAAGCCGAAAGTTGGTACGGTATTTGGAGGAAAATTCCATACCTTTCAGATGTAATTAATTTATTTTTAACTTATAATATATTCAGAAGATTATGGCAATGGAAATTACAGATACTAATTTCGAACAATTAGTAAGCGGCGACAAGCCTGTCATGGTAGATTTTTGGGCAGAATGGTGCGGTCCGTGTAGAATGGTTACCCCTATCATCGAAGAACTGTCCCATGAATATGAAGGAAAAGCTGTCATAGGAAAAGTAAACGTGGATGAAAATGACGAAATTACCGGTCAATATGGCATACGTAACATTCCGACAATTTTGTATTTTAAAAATGGAAAAGTAGTGGACAAATTTGTTGGAGCAGCCCAGAAAAGTGTGCTGGAAGACAAATTAAAAGCACTATTATAGAATATTTATATATTTCACACAATTGCACCGGTTAAAGAAATTCCGTAAATAGAGAAAAACTTGCTGTTAGGATCAGACCTGGCAGCAAGTTTTATTTTTAATCCAGGTTGTTTTTGATTTTAACACGAAGAGGCTCTTATTTTTCCAATTTAACAGGCATTTTCCTTCCCTTCGGGCATAGGATTTCCATTCAATCGACTGACTGTCAATTAATCCAAACGAAAAAATCACTTCAAAAACACGGGGATGGTGGTGGATTGTGTGGTTTATTGACTACCCGTTTTTGCTATTCCTGTTTTGCGCAATACAACATCTGCTGTTTTACACACATATTACTCATTCTCTTCGTAATAATATGAATAATCAATGCCTTTCATAAACATTTCACGGCTGTTGATTTCATCTGTCAAAGCATTTTTCAGCAGGTGTTTTATATCTGTGCTGTTTGTAGCACTTTTTATCATCGCATTCATATACTCGATTTTACCGATTTTGCTCCAATCAACGCACTTTTTCAAGTTCTTTTTCAGTATCAAATCCAGCCAAATGCGGGTACTACGTCCATTACCTTCCATGAATGGGTGGGCAATGTTCATCTCCACGTATTTGTTGGCAATTTCCTCAAATGTGTTTTCAGGCATTTCTTCAATCTGCTTTAAGGTATTGCCGAGAAAATGTGCTACTGCAAACTGAAAGCCATCTTTCGAAATGTTTTTTTGCCTTATCTGCCCGGCAAAATCGTAAAGCCCTCCAAAGATATAGGCATGAATCTTCTGCAAGCACCTCGTTGTTCCGATTTCATCCTCGCTAATGAGATTGCTTTCAAAGAAAGAATAGGCTTTCTTTTTGCTTTGTCCATCAATACTATTGTCGCTGTATGTAAACCAATCAAGAAACTTTACTGCTTTGTTGTTGGGAAAGTGTTTAGCAAGAGAAATAACTCCATCACTATCAAGTGTATCAGCTAAACGCCTTTTACCATCCGGAGCTACAAATTTGAAACCGTGAGTAGCACTCACAAGTTGATTTTGCTCTTTGAAAAATTTCCGTTTTAACCAACGCCAATAATTGTTCGCTTTTGTGTAATCGTCTTGTCCATAGAGTACTGAAACGATATCGACGACATTAAACCACCATTTATTGTTCGCTTCATCCCAAACGGCACGAACTTCACGGTCGTTGAAAAAACGGATGGATATTTTTGTGTTATTGCTCATCGTATATTCCATTGTATTTTTAATTGTATCGTTCATCTTTTGAATCTTATAAGCTATATCGTAATTCTAAACTCATAATAGCTAATTATTCTAAGTGAAATTGTCCGGAAAGAAATACCTTTCCTTGTTCAGAGATGATGTATTTGTTTTCCGGATCCGTCGGCTTATCTTCATTTGTCAAAGAAATAAAACCTAATGAACGAAGCGGTTTGATATAATTATCTCTGAATGTTTTCTCATTCTTATAATTAAATGCAAATAATAAGTCTTTCAGCTTCATGGGCTCTGTACACAGACTTAAAATAGCTATCAGATACCAAGCTTTTTTTCTAAGTAGCTCCGTACCTTTTTCTGTCCAGCAGGGTACCTTTTCTATTTCTTCTTTTGTAAAAAACTGATTTACAGGCCAATCTAAGGATTTGAGCTGGGTACCTATTTTATGCCAACTGGGTACCAAAAATAAGAGGACTTCCGTCCATGACGCATTTGATAACACTGCCGGGAGGGCAATATTAGTAAACCCAGCAGAAAGATGAATTGAAAAATTGCCATTGAGTTCAAGCCATTTATTCCATTTATCAGCAAATTTGGAGAGGGTTGCAAATACAAGTGGTATTTCTGTGACAAAAGTATCATTCTCAATAAATACAGGTTTTGCCCCCGGCACATACAAAGGCAGGTATTTATTGGTATTGCGAATGCCGGAACCAATCTCATCCGTCCAACCAAAAGAGGTGAAAAATTTGCGAATATTCGGATTCTTGGGATGTGGATTAAATCCATTCGCATTGATCACTCCATGAAAATAAGCGCGGTTGGGATTTGTTATACGGACTTCGGTGTCTGTAATGATCATTTCGGTAGATAAAGCACTTGTGTATTCTCTATGAACAATGGCATTGCCAATTACTTCTCTGAATATCTTATCCCGTAAGTCAATACGTTGATCTCCTTCCAAATAAAATTTTTCAGGCAACTTGTCATTGATAAATTGCTTTAACCTTAAATAAGTATCAATCAGGTTAGTGCGCAAAGGCGGATTAATTCTGTCATCCCAGCGGTCTTTATTCAGAATGCGAACCATTGCTTCCACTTTGTAAGCAGGCAAAATACTTTGAATAGTTGAATCTTTTCCAAAAATCAAAGCAGCAGCAAGTGTCAAACCCTCTTCTCCGGTTTGAAAATCAATGCACCATAAAGTGGAATCTCGAAGCATTTGCTCGTCCGAAACCAACAGCCAAGGATGATCGCTTTTATTATTTCGGATAATTTGACGTGCTTTTTCAAATAAAGCCGCATCTAAATGTTCCATCTTCAAATGCGGATAAATGATCGATTCGGTGAAAAAATTCCGTTTCCTTAAATAAATATCGCTTACTTTATGCTGATTGTTAGTAATATCTATGTCAACTTCAAATTCACGACTATATATAATGCCTTTATGATCATGCAATTGGCTGCTTGATGGTGTTTGTATTACCATGACTAAGCCATCAGGATGTTCAACTGTAAAAGGTTGTACATACACTGGAGGATTTATACAATCTCTTGAGTTCAGGGCAGTAATAATATCCTTTTGCAATTTTGTTGTTGCGTCCCGATTGATGCCTTTTACAATGCCATTATCATCAACACCAAGCAATATTACACCGCCATCGGTATTGGAGAAGCTAACCACAGTTTCGTAAAATGAACCGGGAACTGTGTCTGTTGCTTCCTTGAACTCAATCCGAAGACCTTCTCCTTGGTTTATAATTTGCTGTAATTGTTGTAAATCCATGATTATACTATATGTTACAAGTCAATTATTATTTTATCACTACTGCCGATATAAATCTGTCCACCTTGGGCATTAGCAAAGCCGCATATCATCCATTTGAGATAGTCGTCATGCCAAGAGAATTTGTATTCTATATTTTGTTGTTCGGGCATATTGTTTTCCTTTATATATTCGAATATTTATGTTGATTTTACAACTTGAGCTATCAGTAAATCATCTTCTATCTTCAACAAGACCAAAACTAATAGCTTCAAGTAGGCAAAATAAGTATATTCATGTCTTCTCACTTCTTCAGGGTTTGCTTGCGTTCCGTGCAAATAATTGTTTCGCAAATCTAATCCATTTGTAAATTCACTTTTATTTAGAAAATAATTGAAATAACTTTGTTCGAGTCTTGAGAATAGTGAACTCTCAAAGAGAATCATGTTTTGCTCTGCCATTTGAACTGCTTCTTCCTGAAAGGCTACAGGATAATAATAAAAAGATGCAACCTCATTATTTTAGATATAAATTGCCCCACTATACT
>JAITTA010000101.1 GCA_031287395.1 Dysgonamonadaceae bacterium
ATCCATTGTCCGACTTCCGTTGTTTTATATGCTTTTCCGTTTTCCGCAATATCTTCCGTTACAACACCTGCGGTCATCGAGGCCTCTACAGCGCTCCGGATTATTCTTCCTTCTTCATGTAAGTTGAAAGCATATTCAAACATCAAAGCAGCCGAGAGAATAGTAGCTAAAGGATTTGCCATGTTTTTCCCGGCTGCCTGCGGATAAGAACCATGGATCGGTTCAAACACAGAAGTATGGATTCCTATCGAAGCTGAAGGTAACATTCCCAGCGAACCGGTAATAACCGAAGCTTCGTCTGTCAGGATATCGCCGAACATATTCTCCGTTACTATCACATCAAAACGTCCGGGCCATTGAATGATCTGCATGGCAGCATTGTCTACAAACATATATTCCGTTTCGACACGAGGATATTCTTTCTCGATTTCCTGCGCTACCTGTCGCCATAAACGTGAAGTACAGAGCACATTGGCTTTATCCACAATCGTTACTTTTTTACGGCGCTGTTCCGCATATTTATATGCCAAACGTACAATCCTTTCGATTTCCTCAACGGTATAGACACAAGTATCATACGCTGTGCGGCCGTCTTCACTCCTACCCTGCGGACGACCGAAATAGATTCCTCCGGTCAGTTCGCGGATACACATAAAATCGGCTCCCTGAACCAAATCGGCACGTAAAGGAGAATTATGAATCAATGAAGGGAAAGTCGTTACCGGACGAATATTGGCATACAACCCCAGTTTCCGGCGCATCGCCAACAACCCCTGTTCCGGCCTGACTTTAGCAGAAGGGTCATGATCATATGCGGGAGAACCGATAGCCCCGAAAAGAACGGCATCCGACGACATACACAATGCATGTGTCGCCTCCGGATAGGGATTACCCACCGCATCGATAGCACAAGCCCCAACAAGCGCATGTTCATAAACCAAATCATGTCCGAATCTATCACAAACAGCCTCTGTCACTTTCAATGCCTGCTCAACAACCTCCGGTCCGATTCCGTCACCCGGCAATATTGCAATATTTAACTTCATTTTAAATATTTTGTTTAATAATTTAAAAAGTATTTAAAATTATTTCTATCTTTCAATTCTCCATTATTCCCTGTTGAACTTCACGTAACGGGGGGTTGACGGTTTATAATCGTCATTATCCCACAACGAACTCGTAATCATCAGATCAGCGCTGTAACGATTGCATGCGATCGGTACATTATGAATACGACATTGGCGAAGCAACATCTGAATATCGGCTTCATGAGGTTGCGGATTCAGATCATCGATCAGAAAAATAGCCAGATTGATTTGATGACGCACTACCAGAGCGGCAATTTCCGCATCCCCTCCCAAAGGACCTGAGTTCATACAAATAATTTCGGCATCAACTCCTTTTTCTACAAAAGCTTTACGTATCAATCCTCCGGTAGTTCCGGTACAAATCAAAGTATGTCTGGATAAAGTATCGGCATTAAAAACCGCCCATTCAACCATATCCACCTTGCGTTGGTCGTGTGCGACAAGTGCAATTGTTAATTTTTTGTTCATAATTTTATCGATTAATATCAACAAAGTTACATATTTTCAATCATATTCAGCATCTTTACGGTTGCTTTTATTGCCGCTCCTGTCTGATCCACATCCAACCCCCTGGTTTTAAAGTCTTTTCCATTAAAATTCCAAGAAATCACGGTTTGTACCAATGCATCCGTCCGTCCACCGGCAGGGATGCTGACATTGTAATCGGTCAATGTAGGGATAGGCTTACCCAATTTATTATAGATTTTCCAAAGTGCTTTGGAAAATGCATGATATTGCCCGTCTCCGGCAGCCGTCCACTCATATTCATTCCCGTCGATATCGATCCGGACAGTAGCCGTGGGCCGCAAACCGTGAGTCAGTGAAAGCGAATAATTTACGATACTAATCCGCTCATTATTTTCATTTTGAAGAACATCCGCTATGATATAAGGCAAATCGTCCTGAGTTACGATCTCTTTCTTGTCTCCCAACTCAATGATACGTTCCGTAACTTTAGACATGGATGTTTCATCCAAGTCAATCCCTAAAGATTCCAGATTTTTAATAATATTAGACTTACCGGACATTTTCCCCAAAGCATATTCCCTTATTCTGCCAAAGCGTTCCGGCAATAGTTCATTGTAATACAGGTTATTTTTATTGTCGCCGTCAGCATGTATTCCGGCACATTGCGTAAACACGCTGTCACCGGTTACCGGCCTGTTATTCGGAATACGGATTCCCGAATAAGAAGATACAATCCGGCTCACCATGAAAAGATTTTTTTCGACAATATTTGTCCGGAATTTCAATTGATCATGCAATATGGCAATAACACTTGTCATCGAGGCATTTCCGGCCCGTTCTCCCAAGCCGTTGATTGTCACATGAATTCCTTTAATTCCGGCTATTGCCGCCGCAAAAACATTTCCTGCAGCCAGATCATAATCATTATGAGCATGAAAATCAAAATGTAAGTCCGGATATCGTTCCTGCATTTGCCGGCAACATTTCATGGTATTTTCGGGATTCAAAATACCTAAGGTATCCGGTAACATGAAACGTTTGATATTCCTGTCTTTCAAACTATCAACCATCAAAAACACGTAATCGGGAGAGTTAATCATACCGTTCGACCAGTCTTCAAGATAAATATTGACATCAATATTCATCTTTTCTGCAAGCTCCAATGACTTTATGATATCTGCAATATGAGCTTCAGGAGTCTTATAAAGCTGTTCTTCACAATGTTTCAGGGAACCTTTACACAAGAGGTTCATCGTCCGGCAACCGGTATTTTTTATCCAATTCAGAGAAGAATCGCCATCTACAAACCCAAGGACTTCCAATCGGTCGATGTACCCGTGTTTTTTAGCCCATCCGGCAATCCTGCAAACTGAATCATACTCCCCATTGGAAACTCTGGCAGAAGCAATTTCGACCCGATCTACTTTCAATTCTTCGAGCAAAAGTTGTACAACACTCAACTTTTCAGAAGCAGAGAAAGAAACACCGGAGGTCTGTTCCCCGTCACGCAGGGTGGTATCCATTATTTCAATCATTTTTCTCATATTCTTCAATCAAATCCCTACGATTCAACAAATAATCGATGTCGTCGAAACCTTCCAGCAGACATTCTTTTTTATAAGCATTGATATCGAAGAATTCGGAAATTCCTGTTACATTATTCGTCACCATTTGCTTTTGCAAATTTACAGTTACGGTTGATTCCGGATTTTTATCAATTGCCTCAAACAAACCAGTAAGAAAAGATTCCGAAACGACGACAGGCAATACCCCGTTATTCAAAACATTATTTCTGAAAATATCCGCAAAAAAACTGGAAATAACGACTTTGAAGCCATAACCGGCAATAGCCCAGGCTGCATGTTCACGACTCGAACCGCTACCAAAATTTTTTCCGGCAACAAGTACCGAGCCTTGATATAAAGGATTGTTAAGTACAAAATCTTTCTTAGGACTTCCGTCTTTCTCATAACGCCAATCAGCGAACAGGTTATTTCCAAAACCTTCACGCGTGGTAGCCTTCAGAAAACGGGCCGGAATAATTTGATCGGTATCCACATTCTCAACCGGAAGGGGAACCATCGTCGATATAATTGTCTGAAATTTTTCCATCTTATATTGTTCTTGGATCTGTTATTACTCCTGTTATTGCCGCTGCAGCTGCCACTAACGGGCTTGCTAACAAGGTCCTGGCTCCCGGCCCTTGACGACCTTCAAAATTGCGATTGGAAGTTGAAACAGCATATTTACCGGCCGGCACTTTATCATCATTCATTGCAAGACAAGCGGAACATCCCGGTTGACGTAGTTCAAATCCGGCTGCTTTCAGTATGAGATCCAGGCCCTCTTCTCTGATTTGTTTCTCTACATTCCAACTCCCCGGAACCAGCCAGGCTGTTACCCGGTCTGCTTTCTTTTTTCCTTTGACAAAATTCGTAAACGTACGGAAATCTTCTATCCTTCCATTTGTACAACTCCCTAAAAAGACATAATCAACAGGTTTTCCAATCAATTTTTCTCCCGGAGCAAAACCCATGTATTCCAAAGCCTTGTTAAATGATTGTTCTTCTGCAGTAGAGAAATGACATGCCGCATCTCTGCCAAAAACAGGAACCGTGTCGTTAATCCCCATTCCCATACCGGGGTTCGTACCATAGGTAATCATCGGTTCAATTTCCGAAACATCAAAAGTAACTTCGCGGTCAAATACGGCATCATCATCTGTTTTTAATGTTTTCCAACGGGCGATAGCTTTGTCCCAGTCTTCTCCTTTCGGAGCCTGTTCCCGTCCTTGCAGATAGGAAAATGTTGTTTCGTCCGGAGCGATCAGACCGCCACGGGCACCCATCTCAATGCTGAGGTTACAGAGTGTCAGACGTTCTTCCATGGACAAGTTCCGGATAGCTTCTCCTGCATATTCGACAAAATATCCGGTGGCTCCACCGGTAGTCAATTGTGAAATCATATAGAGCGCCATGTCTTTAGCGGTAATACCCGGTTTCAAAATTCCCTCAAAGTTGATACGCATGGTTTTGGGACGGGATTGCAGGACACATTGAGATGCCAATACCATTTCTACTTCGCTGGTTCCGATTCCAAAAGCAATGGCCCCGAAAGCCCCATGAGTAGAAGTATGACTATCGCCACAAACAATAGTCATCCCGGGTTGAGTATAACCGTTTTCCGGTCCGATTACGTGCACTATACCGTTTTTAGGATTCAGCATCCCGTAATAAGTCAGTCCGAACTCCTCCGCATTTCGACCAAGAGTATCCACCTGATTCCGGGATACAGCATCCCGAATGGGTTGTTCCTGACCGATTGTCGGGATATTATGATCGGCTGTGAGCAAAGTTTTTTCCGGACGGAATACTTTCAAGCCGCGTTTCCGCAAACCATCAAAAGCCTGCGGGCTGGTCACCTCATGACAGAAATGCCGGTCGATATACAATTGTGTAGGGCCGTCATCCACAATTGAGACAACATGGGCATCCCAGATCTTATCAAATAATGTCTTCGCCATTTTTTTACATTTTATATTTCACGTCGTATGTTGTACGTTTTCTGTTGAGCTTACGCACGACAAAACGTAAAAACGTACAACGCAAAACTTATTTCACAAATTTATTTATCGCATCTATAAAAGCCTCTACCGAAGCGGCAATGATATCCGTATTTGCTGCAAATCCGTAGTAAACCACCCCATTATACATTACCTGCATGTGTACTTTACCGACATCGTCACTTCCACGGTCGATGGCTTGTATCAGGAATTCCTGAATGGTCATCTGCCTGCGGATAATTTGTTTTACAGCCTTAATTGCCGCATCTACAGGACCATTTCCAGCTGAAGCCGCCTCGAACTTTTCCCCGGCAATATCCAGGCAGACAGAGGCAACAGACTTCACTCCCACTCCGGAAGTAACCTGAAGATAATCCAACCGAATCCGTTGAGTATCCCGATCTTTTCCGACCAACATCAATACGTCGTCATCCTTAATCTCTTTCTTTTTATCCGCTAATTTAAGAAAATTCTCATATACTTTATCCAGTTTATCCTGGGAAACTTCCACGCCCAGAACAGCCAGACGATGTTTCAAAGCCGCACGACCACTACGGGCAGTAAGAACAATTGCGTTATCGTCAATACCCACATCTTTAGGATCAATAATTTCATAACTTTCACGGTTTTTCAATACTCCATCCTGGTGGATTCCCGACGAATGGGCAAATGCATTTCTTCCGACAATCGCTTTATTCGGTTGTACAGGCATATTCATCAGTCCGGACACCATCCGGCTGACCGGATAAATCTTCCGGGTATTGATATTGGTATCGATATTCAGCTCTTTATGACTTTTCAGAATCATTGCCACCTCTTCCAACGATGTATTTCCGGCACGTTCCCCGATTCCATTGACAGTTACTTCTACCTGCCGGGCCCCGTTCATCACCCCGGAGATCGTATTGGCAGTAGCCATTCCCAAATCGTTATGACAATGCGTGGATAGAACAGCCTGATGAACACCATTCACGTTTTCCATCAGGAATTTGATTTTTTCACCGTATTCCGAAGGCAGACAATAACCCGTGGTATCCGGAATGTTAACCACCGTTGCCCCGGCTTTGATGACCGCTTCAACCACCCGTGCCAGGTAAACATTATCCGTCCGTCCGGCGTCTTCACAATAGAACTCCACATCTTCCACATACTTTTTCGCATATTTAACGCAAGCAACAGCACGTTCCAGAATTTCTTCCTGAGTCGAATTGAATTTATAAAGAATATGATATGGAGAAGTTCCGATACCGGTATGAATCCGGCTTTGTTTAGCATATTTCAACGCTTCGGCTGCGGCCTCGATGTCTTTCTCTACAGCCCGGGTCAGGGCGCAAATAACAGGCCAGGTTACCGCTTTGGAAATTTCAACTACCGAATTGAAATCACCCGGACTGGACACAGGAAAACCCGCTTCAATGACATCCACTCCTAAGGCCTCCAATGATTTTGCCACTTCAATTTTCTCAATCGTATTCAATTGGCAACCGGGAACCTGTTCTCCATCCCTCAACGTAGTATCGAAAATAAATAATTTATCGCTCATCTTTTTATTTTTTTCATTTCTTTCATTCCCTTTATAAAAAAAACCTTTCCCGCAATTCGAAGCAGGAAAGGCTTTTCAATTTATCATATCTCATATGAAATTTACATACCGGATCCGCTTCTTCTTGTTTTCCCCAAGAGAATAATAATGCTCATATTTAGCAATCGTCCGTATGTAAAAATACAATTCATCAATCAACTACTTATTTGAATTTGACGGGACAAAGGTAATGCTTTTTTTTGAAACGGCAAAACAAATTCATATTTTTTATTTAAATTTTCTTTTAAAAAGAAGAAAAAACACCCATTAATGCGAAAAATTTTAGTAAAACTTTCTTCAGTAACTAAAATCACCCGTTATTTTTGATACATCCGACCAATCCGGATTCCATACAATACAATATGAACGAAAGCCACACCAGATAGGATCAGGAAGAAACCATCGATGGAATGCCATCCTGTCTGTACCTGATGCAACACGATAAAGCCGGAGAGGACAAGAGCAATGCCCAGACCAATACAGGATAATATACCTTTTTCTTTCAATTTGAACTCCTTAATACCGGATTGTTTTTCTAAAGTCAGCTTACTATGTCTCGAACTGTAAAATACATAGATATCATGCCCGATAAGCATCCACAATATGAGTCGTATCCAGGTATCGAACGGCAAAAAGATCATCATAAACAAACAGACGGCAATACCCAATACCGGGACAAGCGGCACAAAAGGCGTTTTGAACCCACGAGGCGCATCCGGCATTTTTTTCCGCATGACCAGGACTCCTCCACTCACAATGATAAAGGCGAAAAGCGTTCCGATACTGGTCAATTCTCCCGCTACATCAGCCGGAACAAAAAGAGTAAAAATAGAGATCAACGCCATAAACAACAAATTACTCTTGTATGGAGTTCTGAATTTTGAATGAACCTGAGAAAAAACCTTCGGGAGTAATCCGTCTTTACTCATAGAATAAAACACACGACTTTGTCCCAATAACATGACTAAAATAACGGAAGAATACCCGGCCAATATAGCTATGACAATTGCTTTATTGAGCCAGGGATAAGCCGGCTGTACGGAACCGTCGGACAAGACCGTTCCCATCCGGTCGATCGCCAAGGCAACGGGCGCGATACCGTCTTTTCCGTGAAAGTCCGAATAATTGACCACTCCGGTCATCACATGAGCAAACAGGATATAGAGTAGCGTACAGATAATAAGCGACCCTAATATTCCTATGGGCATATTTTTTTTCGGATTTCGGGTTTCCTGTGCCGCCGTACTGACCGCATCAAAACCGATGAAAGCAAAAAA
>JAITTA010000141.1 GCA_031287395.1 Dysgonamonadaceae bacterium
AAGGACGGGGAGAAAGAATAATCTTATTCAACTCATCGACAATACGTTCTTTTGATACGATTTCAATACGACGGGCGTTTCTCTCCATAGCATCGAAAGTATCCGGATCGATATCAAAACCCAACTGTGTTGCAAATCGTACGGCACGCATCATCCGTAACGGATCGTCAGTGAAAGTAATATCCGGATTCAGGGGCGTGCGGATACGCAAATCATCCAGATCCTTTAACCCTTCAAAAGGATCTACCAACTCCCCGAACCGTCTCTTATTAAGACATAAAGCCAAAGTATTGATTGTAAAATCCCGGCGATTCTGGTCGTCCTGTAAAGTACCGTCCTCCACAACAGGATTCCGTGAATCCGGACTATACGACTCTTTTCTGGCTCCTACAAATTCGACCTCTAAATCGCAATACTTTACTTGAGCCGTTCCGTAAGTCTTAAATATGGAGAGATGCGCTCTCTTGCCAAACCTGGAAGCAACTTCCTTTGCTAATCCGATTCCGCTGCCGGCACATACCACATCAATATCTTTCGAAGGCCGGTTCAGAAATATATCACGAACATATCCACCGATAACATAAGATTCCAATCCTAACTCGTCGGAAACCTCAGATATGGTTTCAAATACTTTGCCCTGAAGTTTTTTTAATATTTCCGATTGGTCGATTTCCATCAATCATTTATTGTAACAAGGGGACAAAGTTACGAGATAAATTTGATATTTCATAGACTCATTCACCGCTTGGAAACATCTTGAAATTTTTATACCTTTGTCAAACTTATAATTACCTTGTAATGAAAAATTTTCTTTTTTTGGTTTTCATCCTGTTTATTGTTGCTTGTAATAATGACAAAAAGGCAGCACGGGAAAATCTTGAAAGAGCTCAACTCTTTTATGAAAACAATCAATTTGAGGCCGCAAAACAAAGCCTCGATAGTCTGAAAGCCAATTTCCCGAAAGAAGTCGAAGTCCTGAAAGGAGGGCTGCAAGTCTCGCGGCAAGTCGAAATAAAAGAACTGGAACGGAATATCTCCTATTATGATAGTATGCTTATCGTAAGAACCGCGCAGGCGGATTCCTTGAAGAGACTTTTTGTCTACGAAAAAGATCCGGAATACGACGAAATCGGAAAATACATAGATAAGCAACAGGTACTGGAACGGAATCTGAAACGAAGCTACATGCGTTCAGGCGTCAACGAACAGGGAGAAATGTATATTGCCAGCGTTTATTATGGAAAAGGACGAATCAGACATAACCGGTTCAAAGTTTTGGCTCCCGATAACTCATATGCCGAAACAGCCGTAATTCCGGAAGACGGAGGAGCCAATTTTTCTTTTCAGGATCTGGGAATGACTACGGAAATTGTTACCTATCGGAATGAAAAAGACAGTGGAGTTATTTTATTTGTTTACAACAACAGTAAAAAGCGGTTGAAAGCCGAACTTACTGGAGGTAAACCGTATACTTTCTTCATTGCTGAAGGAGATATAAAATCGTTGATTAAAACACATGATTTTTCGGTAGTTTTATTAGATATCCAACGTCTGGGAAAAGAAAAAGAAAAAGCAAATGCCAGAATCGAATACCTGCGTAAGAAGTTGTAAGTTTTGGATGTGGGAATCCATCCTTTCAATTCCCAATTTTCAATTCTCAATTAAAAAACCTACTTTTGTACCCGGATATAAATAAAACTATTAATAAATATGAAGAAGATTGTATTTCTGATAATGACTGTGGTCGCTTTTTGCTCGTGCTCGAACAAAGAAAAATACACAATAGAAGGTTTTGTTAAGGATTCGAATTACGAAAATGTAAAACTGGTTATACAACAAATAGCAAACAATCAGATTGTTGCTGTAGATACGGTGACTATTAAGTCCGGTAAATTTTCTTTCAAAGGAGATATGGACTCGGTTGTTATCAAAAATGTGTTTTCTCCGGATACTTCCAGTCTTACTCCCTTTGTTTTTATTGTCGAAAAAGGAACGGTTACAATTGAAATTGCCGATAACGTAGCTAAAATCGGAGGAACCCCTCTCAACGACAAATTACAGGCATTCAATGATAAATTTATGTCCAATACAAAGAAGGGTCGTGATTTGGTTGCCGAATATACAAAAAAGCAAGATGCAGGAACAGCCGTAGAGCAGGATGAAACCGGCCTGAGAGAAGCCCTTGCGGAATTGGCCAAAGAAAATACAGCGATGATGGTTGCTTTTGCCAAAGAAAATATCGACAATATTTTAGGTGAATACTGTTTCATGAGTTACTACTTCCGTGTTGATTCACAAACAAGAGAAGAAATGAATTCATTTGTAACTCCTAGAATTAAGGCTTTACTTAATATTTAATAGGTTTTTCAATATGTTCTACCCGAACGCATTGAAACCCGGAGACCGGATATCCATTATTGCTCCTTCAGGAGTAGTGGATCCGGAATATGTGGAAAAAGCAAGGACAATACTTGAGCGTTGGGGACTGAAAGTGGTATTAGGAGAACATTTGTTCAAAGAATACGGACGTTTCGCAGGTACGGAACAGGAACGGCTTTATGACCTTCAAAACAGTTTGGATAGCGCTGATATCCGGGCTGTTTTTTTTGCTCGCGGAGGGTATGGAGTTGTCGGTATATTGGACCGGATTTCTCTCGATAAATTCAAGCAGAACCCCAAATGGCTGATCGGATATAGCGATATTACAGCCGTACATTCTCTCATATCCGGTGCCGGCATTTGCAGTTTACACGCTCCAATGTCAGCTCATCTGGCAGAAGAAGGTGAGTCTGATAAGGCTTCCGTCCTCTTAAGACAAGTCATTTTTGGAGAAAAACCGGAATATCAAATTGAAAGCTTTCCCCTGAATCGCACCGGAAGTTGCTCCGGATACATCCGCGGAGGTAATCTGTCGGTATTGGCGGGTCTTCGGGGAACCCCTTATGATATTCAAACGGAAAATACCATTTTATTTATCGAGGATATCAATGAGCAAGCTTACCATATAGACCGGATGATGTACAATCTGAAACTTGGGGGAATTCTGGAAAAAATCTCAGGGTTGATTGTCGGCCGTTTTTCCGATTGTAAAGACGATCCTTTGATGAACAGGACTATTTACGAATCGATATTTCAACTTGTTGAAGAATACGACTATCCTGTTTGTTTTGATTTTCCTGTGGGCCATACCAAAGAAAATTATCCGATAATTGAAAATGGTATGGTGCTATTGAATATCAGCAATGCGAATGTGAATCTGAAATTTACAAGTGAAAATTATGAATTTGAACTATGAAATAATTTAACACGGATACCCAGGATATGGAAGTAGAATTCGGCAAAAATCGTAACTTTGCAATTAGATTAATGTACTCATAATTTATAATTCATAATGACCCGTTATTTTTTATTTATACCATTGATAATCATTTCGTTAACAACTTGTAGACAAACGGGAAAGTCCCCCGGAAAAGCGGAAGCAAGAATCGATGTCCCTGTTTTTAGCGCCGATAGCGCCTACACTTATACATCCGAACAGGTAGCATTCGGTCCCAGAGTGCCAAACACGCAATCTCACAGGGATTGTGGATACTTTTTAGTATCTAAAATGAAATCATTCGGAGCGACGGTTTATGAACAAAATGTTAATCTGAAAACTTACGACGGAATCGAACTGAAAGCAAAAAATATCATTGGCTCCTTCCAACCGGAGAACAAAAACAGGATATTATTGTTTGCCCATTGGGATACGCGTCCTTTTTCCGACCAGGATCCCAACCCTGAAAATTACAAAAAACCCATCGACGGAGCGAACGACGGGGCCGGAGCTTGTGCTGTTTTACTTGAAATTGCCCGTCAAATCGGACTGAAACAACCCTCAATAGGAGTCGACATCATTTTTTTCGATGCTGAGGATTGGGGTGTTCCCTCCTTTGATAAAGAATACCAAGGTTTTGGAGGTTATTGTCTGGGTTCCGATTTTTGGGCTCAAAATCCCCATGAAAAAAATTATACAGCCCGGTATGGAATCTTATTAGACATGGTAAGCGCTCCGGGAGCACGTTTCTATAAAGAATATTATTCCAAACAAGCTGCCCCCGGAATTATTGGAAAAGTTTGGGAAGCTGCGCAAATAAACGGATTCGGACAATTTTTCATCGATGACAATGGTGGATCTGTTGAAGATGATCACGTACATGTCATGAAATACCGTACAATCCCTTGCATCAATATCATCCATTACGATCCCGAAACAGAACACAATTTCGGTTCATACTGGCATACGCAAAAAGATAATATGGAAAACATAAGCAAAGAAACACTGCAGGCTGTCGGACAAACTTTACTGTATGTCATTTACCACGAAAAATAATAAAAAGACTTTAAAAAGTAAATAATGTACAGATGAAAACTATCAACGAAATACAAGATGAGATTATCAGTGATTTTTCCGTTTTCGACGATTGGATGGACAAATACGCCTTACTTATCGAATTAGGAAATGCTTTGCCTCCTCTTGATCCAAAATACAAAACAAATAACAACCTGATCGAAGGTTGTCAAAGCCGTGTATGGTTGCAGGCCGATCTGGAAGACGGTAAAATAATCTACCGGGGAGAAAGCGATGCCGTAATCGTGAAAGGAATTGTTTCATTGCTGATTAAAACTTTGTCGGGACACACCCCCGACGAAATTTTATCGACAGATATGTACTTCATTAATAAAATCGGATTAAA
>JAITTA010000152.1 GCA_031287395.1 Dysgonamonadaceae bacterium
GGTATAGACTGGTTTTTTGCCTGAAGAACAATATTTTCTTGTCTTGTTGGTGGCATAGATACAGTCCCCCGTACTGTCAGATTAAGTCGAAACTATTTCATTGTATGGTACAATCTCTATTGGAACCATATAGGTACTCTTCCTTTTGTTTTCCAAAAAAACAATTCCCAATTTGTAAATTTCCACATACGATCTCAGATAATTAACGCAACCCCATTGCAACGCTTAAGTTTTCAATAATCCTCTTTTCTTCATTGTGTCCATCGGTTGATAATCTAAGCGGAGAAAGCCCGATAAGCTGCAGTATGTGATTCTTCTTGCTGTCTCTTTCCTGTTGCAATTCATTATCATGGAACGATACCCCATCCACTTCGATAGCAAGGACAGGAGTTTTGTCAATTTTGTTGTACAGCAAAAAATCTATTCTTGAGTTATTGCTTATAAACCTGATTTCATCTTCTGAGAATGGTTGAAAATCTCTTATAAGGTCTCTAAGCCTATATTCTCTGACCATATCAATAGAGGAAAATTGAACATTATTTAATAGTATATTCCTCAATCGCTCGTGAATAATAATCTCCGCGGCAGACCCTTTTACGTTTTTGTTTGATGAAAGGAACGATGTTAATACTTTGTTGTACTCTTTATACAAAAGGTCGAAAACAGAACGGATACTACCTTTAACAATCGTTTCATTCGGGTCAGTGGTATAACATATATAGCGTATCATATCACCGATATTAGTTCCGTGAGGAAGCTCCATTGATTCAGGTTTTACCACAATAAATTCTTTAACGGCTCTTGATACGGCAACATTTATTAGGTTGGGATTGTCAATAAATGATTCTATTTTGTCTTTAACTGTATTGAAAATAATCACATCCTTTTCACGCCCTTGGAATTTATGTATAGTGTCTGCTTCTGCTCCATTAGGCAGTTGTTTTTGCAGTATATTTGCGTGATTCCTATACGGCGCGATAACCCCGACTTTCGTATAGTCCGCAAAATAGTTTTCCCGGATATAGAGCTCTGTTTCATCTATCTGTCTTTGGTTGTGATTATCCCTTCCCCCGGATATATTTGTCTCAATAATTCTAAACGGATGATTATTGCCACTAGTCATAACAACCAGATTATTATTGTAGTATTTTTTATTACAGAATCCGATGATCGTAGGATGACATCTGTAATGTTCTTTTAGCAAAACCGATTTTACGTTATCCCCGTACAAGCTTTTCAGCGAGTTCAAAATATTCTGTTTGATATAATCATATGCAGGAACAATGTTGTACTTAATTTTAAGTTGTTCCGCTGCTTCTTCACTCTGTTTATCTACGATATGGGTAAGTTGCATACTATCTCCGACAACAACCACATTTCGACAACACGAAAAACATACAGCAGATTTTATAATATCTACCTGCGAAGATTCATCTATAATCAGATAGTCAAAAAGATATCCTTTAGGGATACTTGTATGCAGCGATAGCGTCGAGCTTAGGATTACCGGATAATGTTTTGCAAAATCTTCAAATTGCTTCCGGTAATCTTCAACATTAAAAGTCACATTGTCTAAACGGTTATATTTTTCAAAGAGTACGCCATTAAATATCTCTTTAGATGTTTCAATAAAACGATTGAGTTTAGATTCTTCATTGTTAGATAGCAACCAACTTTCAATGTTTAAGATTTCGTTTTCTATTTTTGCTATGTATAATTCATAGAATTTGTGATTAACATAAACGTGTAAATCTTCACTGTATTGACCTATACTATTCAGATCAAAGAAGCCATATTGCAAAAAAAACCGCAACTTGTTTATTATGGACAACTTATTCTTAAGGTCAATGGCTGATAGAAAGTCTTTTAACTTTAAAGTCTTGTCGAAATTCCAGTTGCGGTGAAATTTCTTGTCGAGCATTGATTTTATATCCTGATTGAGTGGTTGCTCTGCTTTTATATGACTATATTCTATTCCGGCATCTGACAATTCTGTCTTTAAGTTGGCTAATTTATTCCGATACTGAAAACATTTTGTTAGTACGGAATCCAACTCGCGAACCTCATTCTCTGCATTTTTCAACTTCTCTGTAGAAATCTTAAAATCCGGATTGATTGTTTGTTCTCTAATATTGTCGAAGAATGAAGCTTTATTTTCATTATTTCCAAGTGATGCCACAAACATTCCATAGTCATATTTCTCTAACTTTTCCCGCACATTGAATACCGCAGAATTATTATTTGAAACAATTGCAACCGTTTTGTTCTGTACGATAAGATTGGCTATTATATTCAGGATTGTTTGAGTCTTACCTGTCCCCGGAGGGCCTTCCACTATACTTATACTATTCCTAAGAGTGGTCTCAACCGCCAGCTTCTGGCTTTCGTTGCACCCGAAAGGGTAGATTAGTGTCTTTTGGGGGGTGCTAATGGCTGGGTTAATTCCATCAACATAGTTGGATAGTGCTGATCTCGATTCTAGTAAATCTATATTATCAAGGGCTTTGAGCAAGATTTCAGAACTAACTTGATTCGGATTTCTATTCTCTGTCTCTTCTGATTGAATATCAAACGATACTTCTCCTGATTTTTTCAATATCTCTTTCAAGTAATCAATAATTGATTCCGCTTGATGTGTCTCCTTTTTGATACCACAAATTTCAATATCAGAACTATTTTCAATTGGATAAGAGTAACTATCTCCATTCCGGTAAATCAAATAGTGGCCATAATTATCAACCGTATTGTATTCCTTATTAATCTTGCCATTCTCATATATGCGCACATCTACTTGTGTCGATACAAGTGGATAGTATTGTACTTTATCAGCTCCGTAATTATAGCTTTTTCCATTATTAAAAGTGATACGATACCCGCTGTCGGTACAAACAACATTTGAAACATCGCTTTTGTATTCAAACTTCAGGGATGTTTTATTTTTTAAGTATACTATGAATGGGTGCTTCATCAATCTCTTTTATTATCTAACTATTCTTGTATTCTTCCTATTCCTTTTTCGGTAATTTCAGGATTACTTCATCAACCGAATGCCGGATCCAATATCTGACGGTTTCATCGTCCATATCCTGATTAAGAACGATGCTATTCCAATATTTTTTATTGAAGTGCCAAGCTGGTTCCACGCAGTTATAGCGTTCGCGTAGGTCGATGGCTTGTGCAGGGTTGCATTTTACAAAATATTTATATTCAAATCCTTCTTCAATACCAAAAGCACGCTCAATTTTTAGTGATAGAGCCGGATTCATCTTACATTTTCCTTTGGTTATTGTAACCAAGGTCTGAGGAAATTCATTGATAGAAATGGAAAAGCGACCTTTCTTCAATCCCCGTAACTTCACTTCCCGTTCAAGGATAATTCCGGGGTGAATTCCCTTTATAATTGAAATAGTAGAAGCCATATCGTTATCAATTTACCTCATTTTCTGCTACTGGAAATTGTTTACTGTCTTTCCAATCCTGTGATATCTCCTTGATTAAATTCTCTCACGTATAGTTACCTTAACTGTATCACCCTGTTGTTTGCCGATTTTTGCGCGAATGTCCTTGAGAATTCCTATCACATAACACACAGATCCATCGGTATTTTTCACGCCCATATTGACAACACTTCCCTCATACGGCTCTCCATCGAAAGTAGCATTGACTTTCACTCTTCCCCTTCCAAACTCTTCTCGAACATCATACGGAAATGGCACCCACGCACCACCCCTGCCAGAAACAGAGGATTGTATCACTTCCTCGTATTCGTAAATCTTTTTGTTCATTTTGTCTATTCTTTACGTGAATAATGTAAAATCTGCCAAATCACGCCGAATTTATCTTTTACCATCCGATACTGAAAGTCGGGCATACATTATTACCTTTAACAAATTCCGAACCTGACGGTACGTCAGATTACATCTTAAAATATTCTTCCCTTTTGCTTTTTGGCAATTTCTTTATCACTTCTTCTACGGAATGGTCTATGAGTTCCTTTATCAATTCATTGCACACGTCACTATCCAAGGTTACTAAATTCCAGAGTAATGTTTTAAAATCAGTTTCAGTGATTCCGTTGTACTTTTCTCTTAATTCGACCGATTGTTCGGGATTGCATTTTAAATCTACCTTAAATACGCCGTCCTTAGGTTCCAACGAAATGTAAGCAAACATCTTGCCCATTACTTTGAACACCAAAACATTGTGCTTTAAAAATGGCATTGATTCCGTGCATCCTTTTATTGACAGGCAATATTCCCGTAATTCTTCAATATTCATTTACTCAAATTCTTGCTTGACGGACACTAAATTTTTGCTTTGGAGAAATTATTTCCAGATGTAAAGTAGGATATGGTTTTCCGGTTCCATCCTGTTCAGAACGGCTTTTCACAGTAAATCCTTTATGGAGATAAAAGCCAAGAGCTTTTTCGTTTTGCTCATTTACATCGACCTTCCGTAAATGTAATTCATTCAAGGCATAATTCAATAAAACGGAACCGATTCCTTTTCCGCGTGCATCGGGATGAATAAACAACATTTCTATATTATCATCTGATACGCCTAAAAAACCAAGTATCCTGTTATCCGAATTACGGACGGCAAATAAACGCACTACATCAAGATATTTTTCGGGAATCAATTTTTTGAACAGCAAAATATCTTCTTCCTTCAAAAAATGATGCGTAGCCCGGACAGAAGCTTCCCAAACCAGCATGAGTTCAGGGTAATCTGTTTCTGATAAGGTAGATATAGATAGGTCATGACTTGATTGATTTTTAGTGCATTTATATGGATTTTGAATCCGGAACAATCTTGTTTGTTCGTCAAAAATAAATCCGTCGCTTTTGAAAAAAGAGCTTATATGGCCTTGAAGGGACAGTTCTTCAGGTGTTCCGACAATGATTCCGGAGTTTTTACTCATCAGCCAGATTCTATCTGCAATTTGCAAGGCTAGTTCCAGGTCGTGTGTAGATAAAAAAATTGTTTTATTTGTTTCTCTGGTCAGGCGTAATAATAATTGCATTATTTCCACTTTGCTTGGAAAATCGAGGAAAGCCGTTGGTTCGTCCAGGTAAATAACCGGTGTTTCCTGGGCTAATGCTTTGGCAATCATTACTTTTTGTCTTTCTCCATCGCTTAAGGTATGCATCATACGTGTAGCCAAGTCTTCAATTTTCACCAACGCGATGGATTGTTCGACCATTTTTTTATCTTCTTTTCTTAATCTTCCCCAAAAACCGGTGTATGGACTTCTACCCATAGCCACTAATTCGGAGACCGTCAGATTATGCAACTCATTCCGTTCGGTAAGGACTACTCCAATGATCCGTGAAAGTTCTTTATCAGAGAATAGATCAATGTCCTTTCCTTGTATGAAAATTTTTCCGGCTAATTTCGGCAAGAAAGTAGAAAGAGTCTTGAGCAAAGTGGATTTTCCGGCCCCGTTAACACCTAGCAAACAAGTAAGTTCTCCACTTTGGATGGATGCGTCGATGTGTTCCGATACCTTCTTGGTATTGCTTTTTGAAGAGTATCCGATAGTTAGATTTTTGAGCCGGATGGTTTCCCCGTTCATTATATATTTTTGAAAAAATCATTTCCTTTATCATCGACAAGGATGAATGCGGGAAAATTTTCAACCTCGATTTTCCAGATGGCTTCCATTCCCAATTCCGGATATTCTATACACTCGATATTCCTGATATTATTTTGGGCCAGGATAGCTGCCGGACCACCGATTGATCCCAGATAGAACCCGCCGTATTTTTTACAGGCATCCGTTACTTGTTGGCTCCGGTTTCCTTTAGCCAACATGATCATACTCCCCCCACGACTTTGGAAAAGGTCAACATACGAATCCATCCGGCCGGCTGTAGTTGGCCCCATAGAGCCGCAAGCCATTCCTTTCGGGGTTTTAGCAGGCCCTGCATAATAAATAGGATGATCTTTGATGTACTGTGGAATATCTTCTCCGCGATCGATTTTTTCTTTTAGTTTGGCATGCGCAATGTCGCGTCCCACAATGATGATTCCGTTCAGGGACAGGCGTGTAGATACAGGATATTTAGACAATTCTGCCAGTATTTCTTTCATCGGGCGGTTGAGGTTGATCTTTACCGCATTACCTTCCCCCTGATTGCGTAGTTCTTCCGGAATGTATTTACCCGGATTGTCTTCCAATTTTTCGATCCAGATACCGTTTCTATTGATTTTTGCTTTGATATTCCGGTCGGCAGAACAGGAAACAGCCATCCCTACCGGACAGGAGGCCCCATGCCTCGGTAACCGGATAATCCTTATATCATGAGCCAGGTATTTACCTCCGAATTGTGCTCCCAAACCAATATCCTGAGCAGCCTGGAGCATTTTTTCTTCCAGTTCGATATCACGGAAAGCTTGTCCGCCGTCGTTTCCTGAAGTCGGAAGGGCATCATAATACTTTGTAGCCGCCAATTTGACTGTTTTCAGGCAGGCATCGGCCGAAGTTCCTCCGACGACAAATGCAATGTGGTAAGGAGGACAGGCAGCCGTACCCAAAGATTTCATTTTTTCTATCAGGAATTTTTCCAATGTTTCCGGATTCAATAATGCTTTTGTTTCCTGGAACAGGTATGTTTTGTTTGCCGACCCTCCACCTTTGGCGATGCACAGGAATTTGTACTCCATGCCGTTCACAGCCTGGATATCTATTTGAGCCGGGAGGTTGCAACCCGAGTTTTTCTCGGTATACATGTCCGAAGCAACCGTCTGTGAATAACGTAGATTTTCTTCGGTATATGTCTTATAAACACCGAAAGACAAGGCTTCTTCATCTCCGCCTCCGGTCCATACCTGTTGACCTTTTTTGGCTACTATGGTTGCTGTTCCCGTATCCTGACAAAAAGGGAGTATTCCTTTTGCAGCAACTTCGGCATTGCGCAACATGGTTAAGGCCACGTATCTATCGTTTTCACTCGCTTCCGGATCGTTCAGGATTTTTGCTACCTGTTTTTGATGTTCGGGACGCAGAAAAAATGAACAATCATGGAAACAAGCGTTTGCCAGGCGGGTTAACGCTTCGGGTTCTATTTTAAGTATTTCGTTACCTTCAAACGATGAAACGGAAACGCCATCAGTTGATAACAAATAATACTCTGTAGTGTCTTTTCCCATTGGGAATGGTTCCTGATATTTGAATGGAGGTGTTGCCATGCTTATAATATTTTTAACTAAATAATTATTTTATTTTATTCGTTATTTTCCGATTCTTCCCGGAGTTCTTCGTAATTCTGATATAAGAAATCGTTGTATGGAAATCTTTGTACATGAATTTCCTTAACGCGTTGATAGATAATCGATTTTAGGCTTTCAATATTGTCTTTGTCCTTTGCCGAAATAAACACGCCATTTTCGTGTAACTTTGCCATCCAGGTTTGTTCGAGTTCTTCCAGGGAAGTATTTTCCTTCGATACCGGGGTTAAATCGTCTGCCTCTTTTTCCACATGGGCGAATGCATCGATTTTGTTGAATACAATAATCATTGGTTTTTCCTCTTTGGAAATATCATTGAGGGTATTATTTACCGCTTCTATCTGATCTTCGAAAGCCGGATGGGAAATATCGACCACATGTATCAGCAAGTCGGCTTCACGAACTTCGTCCAACGTGGATTTAAACGACTCGACCAGTTCGGTTGGCAGTTTGCGGATAAATCCAACCGTATCGGTCAGGAGGAAAGCGAGATTATCGATAGTAACCTTACGCACAGTGGTATCGAGAGTTGCAAATAATTTGTTTTCGGCAAATACTTCCGATTTGCTCAGGAGGTTCATCAACGTAGATTTTCCGACATTGGTATAACCCACCAAAGCCACGCGAACCATTTTTCCACGGTTCCTGCGTTGAGTTGCCTTCTGTTTGTCGATCTCTTTGAGGTCTTCTTTCAGTTTAGCTATTTTGTTGAGGATGATCCGGCGGTCGGTTTCCAATTGGGTTTC
>JAITTA010000206.1 GCA_031287395.1 Dysgonamonadaceae bacterium
TTTCATTGTGTTGTAATGAAAAAATGTTGAAAGAAGCAGAAAATAGAGTTAAGGGAGTTATAAGGAGTTAAAGGGAGTTAAAAGAGATGAGAAAATAACAATTACAATAAAATTAAAAAATCATGGAATTAGAATCAATTATTCTTCCCGGCGTAGAAGAAAAAAGGCCTTTAGTCATTGCAGGCCCATGCAGCGCCGAAACGGAAGAGCAGGTAATGACAACAGCCAGGCAACTGGCATCCAATGGAATTAAGATGTTCCGGGCAGGAATCTGGAAACCCCGTACCAAACCCGGTGGTTTTGAAGGAGTCGGTTCCGACGGACTGGCCTGGCTGCAAAAGGTTAAAAAAGAAACCGGAATGTATGTCTGTACGGAAATTGCTACTCAAAAACATGTTTACGAAACTTTGAAATATGGTATCGATGTGCTCTGGATCGGAGCGCGCACCACGGCTAATCCCTTTGCCGTGCAGGAAATTGCCGATGCTCTGAAGGGAACGGATATCCCCATATTCATTAAGAACCCCGTCAATCCCGATCTGGAATTATGGATAGGAGCCGTAGAACGAATCTATAATGCCGGTATCAAACGTATCGGAGTCATCCACCGGGGATTCAGTTCATACGATGAAAAGCTTTACAGGAATTTACCACAATGGCACATCCCTATCGAACTGAGACGCCGTATCCCAAACCTGCCTATAATTTGCGATCCCAGCCACATCGGTGGAAAACGGGAACTGATCGCTCCTCTTTCACAACAAGCCATGGATCTGAACTACGACGGCCTGATCATAGAATCCCATTGCAATCCCGACTCGGCGTGGAGTGATAAAGATCAACAAGTCACTCCGAATGTATTGTCGTATATCCTCAATCTCCTGGTTATCCGCGATTCGAAACAAACGACGGAAAATCTAACCGAACTACGTAAACAGATTGATGTTATCGACGATGAATTATTATCCATCCTGAATAAACGGATGCGTGTATCCCGTGAAATCGGGCAATATAAAAAAGAACACCACATGCAGGTATTGCAAACCATCCGTTACGATGAAATACTCAAAGATCGCGTTGCCGCCGCCGTGAAGATGAATATATCCGGAGAATTCATGAAGACAATACTGGAAGCGATTCACGAGGAATCAATCAGACAACAAATTGAAATCATCAATCAAAAATGATGAAACGAGCATTCACCTTTGACAAACCAAGAAAAATCATATAACAACGTATAACAATCGTATAACAATCGTATGAAAATACAAATTCTTGGCGCCGGAAAGATGGGGTCTTTCTTCGCCGACATTCTCAGTTTCGAACACGAAGTTGCTATTTATGATCCGGATCCGCAACGATTACGATTTACTTACAACTGCATCCGGATGAACGATCCGGAAGAAATCGGAACATTCAAACCGGAAATTCTGATCAATGCAGCAACCGTAAAATACACCATTGCCGCTTTCAATACGGCACTCCCCTTTGTCCCTGAATCCTGCATCATTTCCGATATTGCATCGGTGAAAACGGGATTGAAAGCATTTTATGAACAAACAGGCAGACCTTTTGTATCCACGCATCCTATGTTTGGCCCTACATTTGCCAATTTAAGCAATTTGTCGGAAGAAAATGCCATTATCATCTCCGAATCCAACCACATGGGAAAAGTGTTTTTCAGAGACCTGTACAGCACCTTAAAACTGAATATTTTCGAATATTCTTTTGAGGAACACGACGAAACAATCGCCTATTCATTGTCTATACCTTTCGCTTCTTCGCTGGTTTTTGCTTCGGTGATGAAACATCAGGAAGCTCCCGGCACAACATTTAAGAAGCACCTGAACATCGCACGAGGACTGCTTTCGGAAGAAGATTACCTGCTGACGGAAATTCTGTTTAATCCATACACTCCGGGACAACTCAAAGCCATCCGGAAAGAACTCGCTCAGCTTCTGGAAACAATTGAGAAAAAAGATTCGAACGCGATGGCGCTTTTTCTGGAAAAATTCAGAAATAACATCAGTTAATACAAAATCGTCAATTGATCAAAAATGATCTTCATCATCAGGTTCGACATCCTCCGGATCAGGCTCATCAGTCTCGTCCGGAAAAGGATCCGGCTTTTGCGGACCATATTTCCGGAAAATCAAAGCACAGATCAATCCTCCTATGGCCCCCGACATATGACTTTCCCACGAAACGCTGTCATCTATCCATTCCGATATGGGGAACATATTCCAGAGTGTGCTCCCATATAAAAATACCACCAACATGGATATCGCCAGCAATGGGATGTATTTCCGAAAAATACCACTGAAAAACAGAAAGAAAGACAAACCGTAAACCAACCCGCTGGCGCCGATATGCCACGACTCCCGGGCTATACACCAGGTGATAATTCCCGACAGTACCCAAATAAAGGAAAAAACAACATAGCCCAAGTCCTTATAAAAATAAAATAGGCACCAACCCAGGACAAATAACGACACGGTATTGGAAAACAAATGTTTGGCATTGGAATGGATCCACGGAGAAGTCAAAATTCCAATCATCCCACTGATCCTTCTTGGAAAAACACCCAAATGATGCCAATCAAGACTAAAACTCCATTCCATAGCCAACATAATCCACATCGAAAGAATCAGCAACGCAGGAAAAAATGCGGCATAAATAATCTGTTTCGTCTCAAATCGCATAAAATTATATCCTTATTTTTCTGCGAATATAAATAAATTCAAATTATTTTACGGTTTTTCGGAGTAAGAAAGTCTTTTTCTTTAAATAATTCATATAACATTTGCAAAATCAAAAAAAAATCCGTAACTTTCGTTTTTAAAACTAAGAACCTTCAAACATATTATTTAGAATTTGAAAATATGGGTTACCTGAAATTTGATAAAACGCTAATGATCAATCTCGAAGAATCCCTGAAAAGGGAAATACTTCGCACAAATCGTGGAGGGGCCTATCATTGTACCACGGTTGTAGATTGCAATACCCGAAAGTATCATGGATTACTGGTTATACCTGTTCCCGAACTGGACGACAATAACCACGTGATCCTTTCTTCTCTGGATGAAACCGTCATCCAACATGAAGCCGAATTCAACATGGGGCTACACCAGTATCAAGGCAACCATTTCAGTCCGAACGGTCATAAGTACATCCGTCAATTCGATGCAATCAATGTACCTGAAACACTTTATCGCGTAGGAGGAGTTATCCTTTCGAAAAAAAAAGTTTTCACAGCCTATGAAAACAGGCTTCTGATCAAATACACTCTCGAAGATGCTCATTCTCCCACGATATTGAGATTCAAACCGTTCCTGGCTTTCAGAAGCGTCAATGACCTGACCATGGAAAACAACCAGGTCAATAAAAACTATACGGAAATTAAAAACGGGATCAAAACCTGCATGTACGAAGGTTATCCTGAATTACACATGCAATTCAGCAAAGAATGCCGGTTTGTATTCCAACCGGACTGGTACCGTGGAATCGAGTATGTAAAGGAACTGGAACGGGGTTTTCCCTTCAAAGAAGATTTATATGTTCCCGGATATTTTGAATTACCGATTGAAAAAGGAGAATCCGTTTACTTTTCAGCAGGAGATGCTTTTGCCGATCCCCAAACGCTGAAAGAACTCTATGATACCGAATCGACAGCCCGAACTCCCCGAAGTAGTTTTTATAACTGCCTCAAAAATTCGGCGCAACAATTTTATTTACGCCCGAAAGAAGATGACGCCTACCTGTTGGCCGGATACCCCTGGTTCAAAGTCAGAGCCAGAGATTTATTCATTTCCCTGCCGGGCTGTACTTTATCCATCGACGATCCGGTACGTTTTGAAAAAATTATGTCAACCGCAATTCCCGCATTACAACGGTTTATGGCAGACAGATCCCAGGATCATGTCATCCGGGAAATTGACCTGCCGGACGTACTACTCTGGGTCATATGGGCTATACAACAATACGGAAAACACCAGGGCATGGAAAAATGCAGACAAAATTACAGCCTCTTTGTCACGGAAATAATCAATTATATCATAAGCAATAAACATCCGAACCTGAAACTGGAAAGCAACGGTTTACTGAACGCCGAAGGAAAAGAAAAAGCAATTACCTGGATGAATTCTACCTCCAACGGCAAACCAATTGTGCCCCGAACTGGTTATATAGTAGAGTTCAATGCTTTGTGGTATAACTCCCTGAAATTTGCAGCCGAATTAAAAAAACTGCAAAACGATCCGGTGGAA
>JAITTA010000043.1 GCA_031287395.1 Dysgonamonadaceae bacterium
GCCGGATGATTGTCAGTTCCTGGAACGTGGGTGATTTAGGAAACATGAACCTCCCCCCCTGCCATGCCTTTTTTCAGTTTTATGTAGCGGATGGTAAACTCAGCCTGCAACTTTATCAACGTAGCGCCGATATTTTCCTGGGTGTTCCCTTCAACATTGCGTCATACGCTTTGTTACTGAAAATGATGGCTCAGGTAACCGGACTCAAAGAAGGTGATTTTGTACATACTTTCGGAGATGCCCACATCTATACCAATCATCTGGAACAGGTGAAATTGCAGTTGAACCGCGAACCCAGACAGTTACCCGGTATGATGATCAACCCGGATGTAAAAAATATTTTTGACTTTCAGTACGAGGACTTCCGGCTACAAGATTACAATCCTCACCCTCATATCAAAGGAGAAGTTGCCGTATGATCCTCTCAATCATCGTTGCCATAGCAAAAAACAATGAAATAGGACGCGGAAACGATCTTCTCTGGAGACTTCCAGCCGATTTAAAGCGTTTTAAAGAATTAACAACCGGGCATACCATTATCATGGGCAGAAAAACCTTTGAATCGTTACCTAAAGGAGCGCTTCCTAATCGTAGAAATATTCTATTGAGCCGGAACCCCGGTGTTTCATATGAAAATTGCGAAGTTTATTCGTCTTTAGATACCGCTTTGATTAAATTAATCCGGGAAGAAGAGGTTTTTATAATCGGGGGTGGTCAGGTATACAATCAAGCCCTCCCCTTAGCCGACAAACTATATCTGACCAGGGTACATGCCGAATTTCCTGAAGCCGACACCTTTTTTCCTGCAATCGAATGGTCCGAATGGAAGGAAATTTCCCGCGAAACCCGGCCGGCTGATGAGAAGAATCCTTATTCGTTTACTTTTTATGAATTGGAGCGGGTGTGATTCTCAATCCATTTCCTTGCATTCACAAAGGCTTCAATCCACGGAGTAACCTCATCCGATAAAACCCTGTTTTCAGGGTAGTGTCCGCATTGCCATGGGAATACGGACCGTTCGAGGTGAGGCATCATGGCCAGGTGGCGTCCGTCTTTCGAACAAACCCCGGCGACAGAATAATCCGAACCGTTCGGATTGCCCGGATATTCAGCATAATGATATTTTGCTACAATATTATATTTAGACTCTTCACATGGTAAACTGAACTTTCCTTCTCCATGTGCAACCCAGATACCCAACTTATTATTAGATAATGAGCCGAACATCACGGATTTATTTCGTGGAATTTTTACCGATACAAATTCCGATTCAAATTTATGAGAATCATTATGAAGCATTTTTGCCTTTTTCTTATGTTCCGGACAAATCAAATCCAATTCCACCATTAACTGGCAACCGTTACAAATACCCAAACTCAGAGTATCTTTACGTTTATAGAATTGCTCCAAAGCACTTTTTGCCTTTTCATTGTAACGGAACACTCCCGCCCAGCCTTTTGCTGAACCCAGAACATCGGAGTTGGAGAATCCGCCGCAAAATACAATCATATTCACATCATCCAAAGTTTCACGTCCTGATGCCAGATCCGTCATGTGTACATCTTTCACATCAAAACCTGCCAAGTAAAGCGAATAAGCCATTTCACGATCACCGTTAGTCCCTTTTTCACGAATAATCGCGGCCTTTACTCCTGACGGTTTTTTACGGTCGGCAGAAAGCCCAAACTGGGCTAATTGTCCTGTAAAACCTTTATTGAAGCGGAATTGTAATGCTTGAGTCTTATAATTTTCAAAACGTGCTTTCGCCAGTTTTGCCGGAGTTTGTGAACGTTCCAAAAGATAAGAAGAGCGGAACCACACATCACGCAAATGATTGATATCCATTACGATATCTGTATCATTCTTTTTGATTTTGATCGTCCGTTCTTTGATTACCTTTCCGATGGCTGCAAACGCGACTCCACGTTCATTCAGGAAAGCTTCAACAGCTTTTTTATCTTGTACCTGGATAATAATTCCGGGATTTTCACTGAACAGGATTTTGATCCGATCTTTTTCTTTTATCTTATCCAGATTCAGTTCAAGACCACCCTCGGCATTAGCAAAACACATTTCAAGCAATGTTGTGACCATACCACCTGCAGAAATATCATGTCCGGCAAGGATCCGGCCTTTTTCAATTAATTCCTGAACAGCATTGAAAGTAGTCGCGAAATATTCCGCATCCTTCACTGTAGGAACTTCTGCACCCAATTTATTGACAGACTGGGAGAAAGCTGAACCTCCTAATTTTAACTGATCAAAAGAAAAATCAATATAATAAATTCCGGTTCCACGCTTGTTTTTAACAACAGGAGAAACAATTTTCCGGATATCCGAAACTTCTGCTCCGGCAGAAATAATCACTGTTCCAGGTGAAAAGACTTTCTCTTCTCCATACTTTTGGGTCATGGACAATGAATCCTTCCCTGTAGGAATATTGATTCCCAATGCACAGGCAAAGTCCGAACAAGCTTCAACAGCCTTGTACAAGCGGGCATCTTCTCCCGGATTTTTACATGGCCACATCCAGTTTGCACTCAAAGAAACGCTCTTAATATAGTCTTTTAACGGAGCAAAAACGATATTGGTCAATGATTCGGCAATAGCCAGCACAGAACCGGCAGCCGGATCAACCAAAGCAGCTTGTGGCGCATGTCCGATAGAAGTGGCAATTCCTGATTTTCCGCGATAATCCAGAGCCACAGCACCTAAGTCGCTCAACGGCAACTGGATTTCACCCTGGCACTGCTGGCGGGCGACTTTTCCTGTTACCGAACGGTCCACCTTATTTGTTAACCAGTCTTTACAGGCCACAGCTTCAAGTTGAAGTACATTTTCCAGATATTTTAGAATCTGTTTTTCATCATACTTCACCGGATCGAATGACTCGGAAATAGTCTGATCGTTCATCACTGTACGAGGTGGTTTTCCAAAGAAATCCGCCAGTTGAAGGTCTAAAGGTCTCTGTCCATCTTTTTGTTCAAATATAAATTGCATGTCGCCGGTAGTTTCTCCCACCACATACATCGGAGAACGTTCACGGTCAGCAATTTTACGTACACGTTCAATATCTTTTGATTCGAGCAGCAGTCCCATCCGTTCCTGGCTCTCATTACCGATAATCTCTTTTGCCGACAGAGTCGGGTCCCCAACAGGAAGTTGCGACATATCGATCTTTCCCCCGGTAGTTTCAACCAATTCGGAAAGGCAGTTGAGGTGTCCTCCTGCACCGTGGTCATGAATTGAAACGATCGGGTTAAGATCAGATTCCGCAAGTGTACGGATGACATTCGAAGCACGCTTTTGCATCTCCGGATTTGCCCGTTGAACAGCATTCAACTCAATTCCACTGGAATATTCTCCGGTATCGACTGAAGATACTGCTCCGCCACCCATTCCGATGCGGTAGTTATCACCTCCCAGGACAACAACTTTCTCTCCTGCTTTCGGAGTCCCTTTCAAAGCATCGCGTTTGGTACCGAAACCAACTCCTCCGGCAAGCATGATCACCTTATCGTAAGCAAACTTTTTCCGGTTTTCTTCGTGTTCAAAAGTTAATAATGAACCACAAATAAGCGGTTGTCCGAACTTATTTCCAAAATCCGAAGCTCCATTGGAAGCTTTCACCAGGATTTGTTCAGGAGTCTGGTATAACCATTTACGAGGTTTCATTCCTTTTTCCCAATTCCTGTCATTTTCAGTCCTTGGATAAGAAGTCATATAAACAGCAGTTCCAGCAATAGGGAGAGAAGCTTTCCCTCCGCCAAGACGGTCACGGATCTCACCTCCTGTGCCGGTTGCAGCGCCATTGAACGGTTCTACTGTTGTTGGAAAATTGTGAGTTTCCGCCTTCAGGGAAATAACCGTTTCAATTGGTTTTACTGCAAAAAAATCGGGTTTATCTCCCGATAAAGGGGCGAACTGTTCTACAACAGGACCCTGATTGAACGCAACAT
>JAITTA010000235.1 GCA_031287395.1 Dysgonamonadaceae bacterium
GTGCTGCCTAATTTGAGCAATAATGTCAAATGCGGCAATAGCTTAATCGGTAACGATTTTTATGGTCAGGGAACGCTTGGGTTAACTGAGGATGAGCAATATAAGATAAACGCCTTTGATTGGGAGAGGGAGTTCGGGGAGGTGTTCAAGGACGGCGGGTTTTATGCGGTGGTGGGGAATCCGCCGTATGTGAGTGCGCCCACAATGGTCGAAATAAATCCAGAATTACGAAATGCTATCAGTAATTCAAAGCGCTATTCCACATTATACCAAAAATGGGATTTGTATATTCCTTTTATTGAATTGGGTATGCAACTCCTTTCCACCAATGGCTTATTGGCAATGATTATTCCCTATCCGTTTACCAATCAGACATACGGCAAAAAACTTCGGGAATTAATCGTTAATCAATATAATTTACTCGAATTGGTAGATTTGAACGGAACAAAGGTTTTTGAACAGGCAACAGTAAGCAACTGTATTCCTGTTATTTCAAAATCGCCGCCGGGCGGGAGTTGTTTCATATCCCATATCAATGAAGAAAAACAAATAATACGGACATTCAGTCAATCTTATTCCGATTTGGTGCAGGATGAGAATACGGCGGTATGGAATTTGACAACCGGACAAAGAGACTCAAACAGACATTCCGCTATGTCTATTTTGGGTGATTTCTGTTATATCAGCGTAGGTATGGTACTTAATGCAGATGAAAAAACGGCGAAAGGCAAATTTGTCAAAGAGGATTTGATAAGCGAGACTTGCGATGACGTGCATTGCCGAAAATACATTGAAGCAAAAGATATAGAAAGATATCGAGTGAAAAAAGTCCGGTATCTTGAATACAATACCAAGCGCTGCCCCGATAAACTTAGGAGACCGACCTTTAGGGAATTGTATGAAAAACCAAAATTGATGTTTAACCGCTTGGGTTCTTTACAGGTGATTTTAGACGATGACACAAAATTTCTTCATAGTGATTCTATGTTCAGTGCTGTTTTGTGGCAAGAATTACAAGGGATAGACAATAAAAGCATATCGGCGAGCGTAACACGCTATTCACGGTATTCACGCCAAGAGATGGAAGTATTTTCAGCAAAGATAAATTTACGCTATCTGCTGGGCGTGTTAAACTCGAAGTATGGCTCAGTATTGTTAGCAAATCTCCGCGGCGGTGATTACCATATTTACCCTGAACATTTACGAAATTTGCCTATTCCGAATATTTCGGAAAAAGAGCAAGAGCCTATCATTGCCCTTGTAGAGCAAATGCTATCCCTGAAAAAGCGGGAGCAAGACGAAACCGTGCCGCAGACCAAGACGATGATTGGGCGGCAGATTGCGGCGGTGGATGGGCAGATTGACGAGGCGGTGTATCGGCTGTATGGGCTGGGAGAAGAGGAAGTGCGAGTGGTGGAGGGAGAGGGATGACACCATTATATCATTTTACGAGTTACGACACTCTATTAAAGATACTTGAAGATAACTCTCTTAAGTTTGGAGATTTGAATAACACAAATGACCCTAAAGAATATATTGTTCCAATTCCAGTATTAGGAAGTTATGGGAGAGGGAAAAACAGATCAACTCCATATAAGGATTTTGAAGCAGAAGAACAATTTGCTTTGGAGCATAAAAAATACAGATTGCTATGTTTTAGCGAAGATGATGATTGCTCAAACTATAATAGTCCCAGAATGTGGGCACAATATGCGAATCGCAATTCTGGATGTTGTCTTATTATAGATAAAGAAAAGTTTGAAGCGGAATTAGCAGTAAAATTTCCGAAAGCAAAGTTTGGAATAGTCAATTATGAAAATCAAATAAAGGATTTATCTTATTTTTTACCAAAGTCAAATCTTGAATCTGATGTACAAAAATATTTCGAAGATAATATTAATTATTTATTTTTTGAAAAATCAAAGGCCTGGGAATCAGAAAAAGAATACAGAGCCATAATAAGAACAGAAAATGATAATTTCGTGTATATCGAAATATATAAGTTTATACTTGGCATTATTTTTGGCGATAGGTTTCCGCATATCTTAAAAAGTACAATTATTCAACATTTCGATAATCATTTTGGCGACTACTTAGATAATAAAATTATTTTTAAGGAAGTTAATTGGCTCTATGGAATCAATCCATCAAATGAAGCAGCGCCATATCAAAATTATCATGAGTATTTGTGGATTAAATGTAAAAAGCGCTTAAATAGACTCAATGCTATTTTACCGGAAAGTATTAAGAATGACTATAAAGAAAGGCTTGTGCATTATTATGATATTCTCGAAAAACAAAAGACTATAGAAAAAACAGAAATAGAAAATGATTTGTCTAAATTACATGCCGAAATGTTTAATTTTGAAATTGACTGCCGACAGATTAAGGATGTAGATGATTATGTCATTAAACAATGTGAACAGTAAGCGCAGGGAACACGATGAGCCAAATCCGCAGACCAAGACGATGATTGGGCGGCAGATTGGGGCGGTGGACGGGCAGATAGATGAGGCGGTGTATGGGTTGTATAATGTGAGTGAGGAAGAAATAAAAGTGGTAGAAGGAGAAAAAGGTAATGACAAACACAATTAGCCGCGTGGAGATAAAGGACTTTTTAGCATTTAAGGGTGAATTTGTCGCAGATTTCTGTCCCGGTGTCAATG
>JAITTA010000189.1 GCA_031287395.1 Dysgonamonadaceae bacterium
GTTGTTGTATAAAGTTTCTTACGATGAGGTGTATCAGGCTTTGAAAACCGGTTTCAGGGGAAATGAATTTTCTACATTGCGTTCGTACCAGCAGTATCTTCCTATTGTGATGGGAAATGAAGAACAAAATGTCCGGGAGGTTATCGATAATATCCTCTTGTATACTTCTCCGGACGAAACGGGGGAAAGACGCCGGTTACCGCTCAGTATGTTTGTGACCACAGTTCCGGCAGAGGACATCAAAACAATTGTTGCCGGGAAAAAGGGAGAGTTTATCCCGTTGGAGTTTTATGATACCGGTCAGGTAGAAAAGATTATCCGGATGGCTAAAGAAGATGCCGGAAAGAGCGGTCGCTGGGACGTCGATTTCTCGGGAAGTTTTTTTTCCAACAAAAAGATGATTGGCGAATTGATGATTATCTTGATAATTTCCATTCTGTTAATGTATTTTATTCTGGCCGCCCAGTTCGAAAGTTTTGTTCAGCCGTTGATCGTTTTACTGGAGATCCCGATCGATGTGACCGCTTCATTGGGCCTGTTGCTGCTGCTCGGCCATACACTGAACCTGATGTCTGCAATTGGCATTGTGGTGACCTGCGGTATTATCATCAACGACAGTATCCTGAAAGTCGATGTCATGAATCAGTTGAGGCGGGAAGGCTGGGGATTGATGGAGGCCATCCACGAGGCGGGGCGTCGCAGGCTCAAAGCGATCCTGATGACCAGTTTGACTTCGATTGTTTGCATGGCGCCGCTCCTGTTCAGCAGCGATATGGGGTCCGAACTGGAAAAACCTTTGGCTATCGCTACCATCGGAGGGATGGTTATCGGAACCCCGGTCAGTTTGTTTGTGGTGCCGTTAGTTTATTGGAGGATTTATAAAAAGAATGAAAAAATGAAAAAATGAAAAATGGATGTGCCAATTAAAAAACAACGTCTAACAACAGTATAACAATGTCTAACAACGTCTAACAACAGTCTAACAATGTCTAACTTAAAACTCATAACGCTCCTGGCTCTGGGGTTTCTGTTTCCTGCTACGCTTCGTTCTCAGGTTGTTTTGTCGCTTAACCGGACTATTGAAATTGCCAATGACAGTTCGTTACAGGCTTTTACGGCAAAGAACCTCTACCAATCGAGTTATTGGGGTTTTCGTTCGTATAAAGCGGCCCGTTTACCGTCGTTGAACCTGATTATGACGCCGATACAATATTATCGCGATATCACCCGGCGTTACGATTCGGAAACCAATCTGGACGTTTATCGCGAGCAACAATCTTTGTATTCGTCCGGCAATCTTTCCGTTCGTCAGAATTTCGACCTGACGGGAGGAACTTTTTATATCGATTCCGAATTAGGATACATCCGGAATTTCGGGGAGAGGGTGTATTCTCAATATACTACTGTTCCCGTGAGGATAGGCTATTCCCAGGATTTGTTCGGTTTCAACAGTTTTAAATGGCAGCGGAAGATCGAACCGCTTAAATATGAGAAAGCCAAACAACAATATTTATACGATCGTGAAAATATTTCGGAATTGTCGTCCCTGTATTTCTTTGATCTGGCAATGGCTCAGGCCGGATACGACATGGCTCGGGATAATGTAGCTTCAAGCGACACGCTTTACCGCATAGGACAGGAACGTCAGAAAATAGCTGCAATCTCTCAGGCCGATTTGTTGACGTTGAAACTTGATGCCGTCAATGCTCAAAACAGTCTGAAAAATGCAGAAATCGATCTGAAGCGTGCGATGTTTGGTTTTGTTTCCTTTTTAAATATGGATCAATCGACTCAGGTCAGACTGGAATTGCCCGACCGGCCTAAGGGAATCGAGGTCAATGCCGATAAGGCCCTGGTTTATACTCAAAATAATAATCCCGATTTTATCGGATATAAGCAAACCATCCTGGAAGCCGAACAGGAAGTGGATCGGACCAAAAAGACAGCAAATTTTGAAGCCAGTTTTTCTGCCAGCGTGGGTTTTAACCAGGTAGCAAACGATTTTTCCGGAGCTTATCAGAATCCTTTGCAACAGGATGTGGTTTCCATTAACCTGAGGATCCCTTTAGTCGATTGGGGAGTGCGTAAAGGGAAAGCCAATATGGCTAAAAATAACCTGAATGTTACCAAACTGTCGGTTCGTCAGAAAGAACTCAACCTCGAACAGGATGTCATCATGACGGTGAACGATTTCAATGTGCAGCAGGACATGATCCGGAGCGCCGAAGAAGCTTTGGAGTTGGCTAACATGGCTTATAACAACACCAAAGAACGATTCATCATCGGAAAAGCCGATATCAATAGTCTGACTCTATCTTTGAACCGTCAGAAAGAGGCGCAAAGGAATTACATTTCCTCGTTGAAAAATTACTGGATGAGTTATTATAAAATAAGAAAACTGACCCTGTTTGATTTTGAGAAAAACGAGCCTTTATCGGTCGTATTCGACAGGGAAATGAATATAGAATAAGTCGTAGGTTTTAAATTTGTCTTGTGTACAAAAGAAACTTATAACTTCAAACTCATAATTTATGAGATTTTCTTCTTTCTCGATTATATTGATATTTGTCTGCCTCACTCTGATGGGATTGGCATTAGTCCCCCTGTTGCCGGTGAAGTTATCGCCGTCTCAGGAATTACCGCAGATCGGCATCTACTTTTCCATGCCGGGCAATGCTTCACGGGTGGTGGAAATGGAAACGACTTCCAAGCTCGAATCGATGTTGAGCAGGATCAAGGGGATAGAAAATATCACTTCAACTTCCGGAAATGGTTGGGGACGTATTAGTATTGGCCTGGATAAACATGTGGATCTGGATGCCGTCCGGTTTGAAGCTTCTACGATCATCCGGCAAACCTGGCCGTTTTTGCCCGAAGAAACCGGTTATCCCGTTATTTCCATGAGCAGATCGGATAATGAAGCCAATCGTCCTTTCCTGAGTTATACCGTCAATGCTCCCGCCAATCCGATTGTGATTCAGAAATTTGTAGAAAATAATATCAAACCGGAATTAGCGCAGATTCAGGGAGTGAATCAGATTGATGTCAGTGGCGCCATGCCGATGGAATGGCAGGTGGAATACGATTATAAGAGTCTGGAAACCATGGGACTGACGGTTCAGGATATTCAGATAGCCATCGGTGATTATCTGAAACGGGAATTTCTGGGAACGGCTTCCGTCGAATTACCGGATGGAAAAGAACAATGGATACGGATTGCCCTCATTTCGGATGCTGAAGGAATAAAAGGTTTTGATCCCGGGGATATCCGGATTGAAAATGTCAACGGGAAGTTCATTTTCCTGAATGAATTGGTAAAGGTCAGCCGTTTGGAAGAGGAAGCGCAAAGTTATTACCGTATCAACGGATTAAATTCCATTTATTTGTCGATAAAGGCTGATGAAAATGCCAACCAATTGGAAGTGAGCCGGAAAATAAAGGATCAACTGAAAGAAATACAATCGTTTTTGCCGGCAGGATATGAAATTCATCCGGGATATGACGCCACGGAATACATCAAGGATGAGTTGGACAAGATTTATTTCCGTACAAGCCTTACCCTGGTTATTCTTTTAATGTTTGTGCTGATAATTTACCGGAGGATCAAGTACTTGCTGCTTATTTTCCTGTCTTTGTTTATGAGTATTGCAATAGCGGTGATATTTTACTATTTTTTCGGATTGGAAATGCAGTTGTATTCTTTAGCGGGAATCACCATATCTTTGACTTTGGTCATTGACAATACGATTGTGATGTCGGATCAAATCATACGAAGGCATAATAAAAATGCTTATTTTGCCATTCTTACGGCCACAGTGACAACAATCGCTTCTTTGGTGATCATATTCTTTATGGATGAAAAAATCCGTCTGAATTTATTGGATTTTGCCTGGGTAATCATTATCAACCTCAGTGTATCCCTGTTTGTCGCTTTGTTCCTGGTACCGGCTTTACTGGAGAAGTTGAGAATCGGTGCAGGGCGAAGGACAAAGGGCAAAAGGCAAAGGGCGAAAGGTAAGCAACATTCAAACCCTTTCGCTCGTTACCTTGCACCGTTCACCGCTTACCAATTAACCCTCTATTTCAACCGTTTTTACGCCGCTTTTTGCCGTTTTACCTGGCGTTGGCGTGTTCCCGTTTGTATTTTGCTTGTACTCGTTTTTGGTTTGCCGGTTTTTCTCCTGCCGGAAAAACTGGAAGGGGAATCGCAATGGGTAGAAAAGTACAATAAAATATTCGGTTCTCAGGTTTATAAAGAAAAAATCAAACCTCATACGGATAAATATCTGGGGGGAACTTTGCGTTTATTTGCCCAGAAAGTATTTGAGGGTAGTTATTTTAAAGACAGGGAGCAAACCACTATTTATGTTACCGCTACCTTGCCTAACGGGTCGACAGTTGCTCAAATGAATAACCTGATACAGAAAATGGAGACCTATATCAGTCAATTTCCAGAGGTCAAACAGTTTCAGACCAATGTTTCAGGTGCAAGGAGAGCCAGTATCAATATCAATTTTACGAAACAGAGCGAACGTACCGGATTTCCTTATATGCTGAAGTCTAATTTGATCAGTAAGTCGATTGAACTGGGAGGCGGAAGCTGGGGCGTATTCGGACTTGGAGATGGTTTCAGTAACGATGTACGTGAATCTGCCGGTACGTATCAGGCAGTAATGTACGGATTCAATTATGACGAGTTATCGGAACTGGCCGGGAAATTCAAAGAAAAACTGTTAGGGCACAGACGAATCAAGGAAGTGACCGTTAATTCCGAATTCAGTTGGTATAAGGATGACTATCAGGAATTTATATTTGATTTAAACCAGGAAAAGCTAGCCCGGGAAAATATTCAACCGATTCAATTATTCAGTTCGTTGAAACCGATGTTCGGTCAGAAAATAACGGCAGGGCAGATTCCGGGGGAATACGGTTTGGAACGGATTGTACTGAATTCCCGTCAATCGAAAGAATACGATGTGTGGAGTCTGGAGAATGTGCCCGGCAGGATAGGAAGATACCGGGAATATAAACTGGGCGAATTGGCTACGGTAAAGAAAACCCAGGAATCCCAGAATATAGTGAAGGAAAATCAGCAATATCGTTTGTGTTTGCAGTATGAATACATCGGTTCTCACGAGCAGGGGAAAAAAGTTTTGAATCGTTATATAGACGAGTTCAAGACGGATTTACCCATGGGTTATACGATTGAAAATCAGGATAGATCGTGGAGTTGGGAAAAGAGTAATTCCAAACAGTATTGGCTTATTCTTCTGATTTTTGTGATTATTTATTTTACCTGTAGTATCTTGTTTAATTCCTTCAGGCAGCCGTTTTCCGTTATTTTTGTGATCCCGATTGCATTTATAGGTATTTTTCTGACGTTTTATCTGTTCAAGTTGAATTTTGATCAGGGAGGGTTCGCTTCTTTTGTCCTTTTATGCGGTATTGCCGTGAATGCCAATGTTTATGTGATGAATGAATACAACAATATACTCAGGAAACGCCACGTTAGTCATTTGAACGCCTATATCAAAGCCTGGAATGCCAAGATCAGCCCTATTTTCTTGACGATCGTATCTACTATCCTCGGATTTATTCCATTTATGATCGGAGAGTACAGGGAGGCATTCTGGTTTCCTTTAGCGGCAGGAACAATAGGAGGTCTGGTCACTTCGTTTATCGGTTCGTTTTGTTTTCTACCGCTTTTTATGGGTGTCGCCAGGAAATGATTCAAACCTTCGATTCCTTTTTTTGTTATTAAGCATATAATTTATAAATTTGTTCCTCAAAATTAAATGAGGTAGTCATTGGTTATTCAATTATTTATTTATGAAGATAGCAATTGTTGGAACAGGTTATGTCGGTCTGGTAAGTGGTACTTGCTTCGCTGAAATGGGAACGGATGTAATCTGCGTAGATATAGACAAGCAGAAGATAGAAAATCTTCAACAGGGTATTATCCCCATCTATGAACCCGGACTTGAGGAGATGGTATTGCGTAACCATAAAGCCGGGCGTTTGAATTTTACGACTGATTTGAAGTCTGTCCTGGATGGAGTGGAAATTGTTTTTTGTGCAGTCGGAACCCCTCCCGGTGAAGATGGAAGTACCGATTTAAGGTATGTACTGGATGTCGCTAAAACTATCGGACAGTCGATTAATAATTACATTTTAGTTGTTAATAAAAGTACGGTTCCGGTAGGAACGGCTACACTTGTAAAGCAGGCTGTTCAGTCTGAGTTGGATAAGAGAGGGTTAAAAATTCCGTTTGATGTGGCGTCGAATCCCGAATTTTTAAAAGAAGGAGCTGCAATCAAAGACTTTATGAGTCCAGACCGGGTAGTTGTAGGAATCGATTCGGAAAAAGCGCAAAAATTAATGACACGGCTATACCGTCCGTTTCTTTTGAATAATTTCCGGGTATTGTTTATGGATATTCCTTCGGCGGAAATGACTAAATATGCAGCGAATGCCATGTTGGCTACGCGGATCAGCTTTATCAACGATATCGCTAATTTATGCGAGATCGTCGGAGCTGATGTGAATATGGTGCGTAAAGGAATCGGCTCGGATGCCCGTATCGGTAGTAAATTCCTTTATCCGGGTTGTGGGTATGGAGGAAGTTGTTTTCCGAAAGATATCAAATCCCTGATTAGAACCGCAGAAATTAAAGGTTATTCCATGAGGGTTCTGAAGGCTGTCGAGGAAGTGAATAATTCTCAGAAAGAGATTTTATTTCATAAACTGAAAAAACATTTTAACGGTCGGCTTCAAGGAAAACGGATTGCCCTGTGGGGACTGGCGTTCAAACCGGAAACAGATGATATGCGTGAAGCGACGTCCCTGGTGTTGATCGACAGAATATTGTCGGAAGGAGGATCTGTGATTGCTTACGACCCGGTAGCCATGCCGGAAGCTGCCCGCAGGCTGGGTGATAAAATCGGATTTGCCCGTGATATATACAATGCGGTGGACGATGCGGATGCCTTGATCGTAGCGACGGAATGGAAAGAGTTTCGTCTGCCGGCATGGAATACGATTAAAAAATTAATGAAATTTCCGGTGGTCCTGGATGGCCGGAATATCTATGAAAAATCCGATTTAGCGGATTATGGTTTTGATTATTATTCGATCGGGCGAGCATAATTTTTCTCAAAATATAACAAAATGTAGGAAACGAATTGAAAAAAAAAGCACTTTATTTTGTTTCATGTGAAGTAATTGTTATTTTTGTGAGCAATTTGGAGTACTATGACTGATGCTCAGAAAAAAACGTTGACGGAATTTGAAGCGAGAGTTCGGCAATTAATGTTTATGTATGAGACGCTTAAACTTGAAAATGCCGCACTGGAACAACGAGTTTCCGAAAAAAATGAAGAATTGCGTTTGGCATCCGAAGAAATAAAGTCATTGAAAGCCAAATACGACAATTTGAAAATGGCTCGAATTATAGCTGTCCGTCAGGACGATTTTAAGGGAGCCAAACAAAGATTGTCGAAGTTAGTGCGAGAAGTCGAAAAATGCATCGCTTTACTAAATGAATGAAAGTCAATGCAATGAACGATGAATTAGGAATACAAGTCAATATCGGACGTAAGGTGTACCGGCTTCGTTGTAAGAGAAGTGAAGAACAGCTTTACAGGATTGCGGTAAGACAAATAAATGATAAGATCCTTCAGTACCAGTCTAATTATAACAAGGGTATGGAGGTGAGTGATTTATTGGCGATGGTGGCTCTTCATTTTTCGTT
>JAITTA010000258.1 GCA_031287395.1 Dysgonamonadaceae bacterium
GTCTGACCGTTACTCCTGCAGCCAGACCGGACAATGCACTGGATAAATTGGTCGTAGCGCGACTTTCCAGTTTACTGTTAGATACAGTTGCAACAGCACCTGTCAGGTTGACTTTTTTCTGTACGCCATATCCAACGACAACTACTTCTTCCAGCAATTTTGTGTCGGGAATCATTTTTACTTCCAACACGGTACGGTTATTGATTTTTACTTCATTATCGGTGTATCCGATATAGGTAAATACCAAAATTGCATTTCCGGGTACGGAAATTGTAAACTGACCCTCTTCATTGGTGGTTACTCCTTTTTGAGGATTACTCTTTAGGTAAACCGAACATCCGATTAATGGAAGGTTGTTCTCGTCCAGAACTGTTCCGGTGACCGTGATTTCTTTTTCCTGTACGGGAGCCTGAGGTATTTGTTTCCCAGCTTTGAAGATCGTTATATGCCGGTTGTTGATACTATAAGATAGTCCCGTATTTTTCAAGGACTGGGAGAGTATTTCTTCAATGTTTCCATCTTGGACATGCACATTGGCTTTGATGCCGTTTACGTCATTGTCAATATAGTTAAACAGATATTCGCTGTTTTTTTCCACTATTTTGAAAATTTCGGTCAAAGCCGTTTTTTCAACCTTCAGCGATAGTTTGGTTGTTTGTGAGTAGGACTCAATCGCTTTCGATTGAAGAATACATAAAAATAATAGGATAAGAATACAATATTTTTTCATACATTTGTATATGATTTAATTAATAATTTTTCAAAGAACTATTCGCATTAATTCTCTGAATGAGGTTAATTATTTCAGGAATGGCCGGCTACTTTTTCGAGAGTAACCGGTTTCGTTTTTTTGTATTAATTCATAGGCATTCGGTATTATTGTTTAGTAATTAGATATTTGTTGTCTTTTATTTCCCAATTGAAATGGAGATTTTTCTTCATCAGGTTCAATATCTGGCAAATAGAAGAGGCTGCATCAAATGTTCCGGTTAATCTTCGGTTTTCAAACAGTTTTTCATCTGCTACGAATTCCACGTCATAATATTCCTGAAGAAGGGACAGGAATTCATGGAAAGTTAATGATTGGTATTTTATCAGATTATTTTTCCATGCGGTGACTGTTTCCGTGTCAATATTTTTGATATTGATGTCTTTGTTTTGCCTGGAATAAGACAGCATCTGACGAGGTGATAGCAAAACATTCTGTTCCGGAGTTTCAAACCGGATGCTTCCTTCTACAAGAGTTATTTGTATCCGGTTTTCTTCCGGTTTTCTTTTGGCATTGAAAACCGTTCCCAAAACAGTGATTGTCGCTCCGTCGAGATCAACTATAAATGGTTTTTCTTCGTTTCCGGTGACATCGAAGTAAGCCTCTCCCTTTAATTGAACTTTTCTTATTTCTTTTCCGTAAAGGCCGGAATAATTCAGCGTACTGTGTTTATTCAGGGTGATTTGGGTTCCGTCGGGAAGTTCAAAATTAGAGGTGCTATTTCCTGTCATACAAGTGAAGATTTGTTCCGTAGCAGCCGGAGAACGGAAAAATACCAGATAGATACACAGTCCGATCAATGATGCGGCAACAACCAGATTCGTATATTGGAACCAGGGGTAGGAGATCAATGGTTTTTTCCCGGTTTTATGAATTCGTTGCATTAGTTTTCTTGTGGAAACCTCGTAGTTTTCTATCCGGACACCGGAAACTTCGGCATTCCAATAACTCTTTATCTGCCGGAACAATTTCTTGTTGTCGTCATTATCCGATAACCATTCGGATAAAAGAATCATATCTTCGTCGGAAGCTTCTCCTGAGAGTATGCGGATTATTGTCTGTTCTGTTTTGTGATCCATGAATTTATTCCTTCATCTTTTTATTTAAAGTAACATGAATAGAAAAATACCCTTATAATTAATTTGAAAAATGCAGTTTTTCTTTTATTTTTTTTACGGCGGTTGTTAAATGGGCCTCCAATGTTTTGGTAGAAATATGAAGGTGTTCTGCAGCCTCTTTGTATTTTAGTTTGTCTTCTCTGACCAGTTTGAATGCCAGTTTACATTTTGCCGGAAGTTGTTCTATGGCTTCGTTGATGAAATCGATTTGTTCTTTGGAAATGTAGTCGTCTTCGGGAGTTGTTTCCGTACAGGTAAAAAGTTCGATAGATACCTCATCCAAATCCATACGGATTAATTTTTGTTCTCTTAAATAGTTTAAGGCTTTGAATTTTGCAATTTTGTAAATATAGGCGTTGAAATCATGAATTTGGATAAGCGTTTTTCTGTTTTCCCAAATGGTGAAAAATATGTCTGAGGTTAGTTCTTCTGACACTTCATTCGATTTTACGTACATGAATAGATACCTCATCATACGATCGCAATAAGACAGGTAGATAGTCTTCAATGCGTTCTCCGAATTTCTGAGAGATAAATCTTCAAGCAAAGATCGTATTTCAGGTGGTGTCTTTTTCAAAATCGCATTAAATGTGAAAAAATCATGAATTTTCGTTAAAATGATGATTTACCATTATTATAAAAGTAACGGATTTTTTAGAATACCCTGAATAATTTAAAGTTAAAAATTCTGAATTTTTATGTAAAAAAAATCGCAAAAAAATAATAAATACTTGAAGGAGAGGCGAAATAAGCCATGAAAAGTAACGTTTTCAGATGGCCAGTAACGACTTCGATTGCAAACAGTCGCTTCAGCCTTGTCATGCCCGCGCCCAAGGCAAGTTCCCTTGAACTTATCAGCGAATATATTTCGTCGTCGGGAATTACCGTCAGCCCGCAGAGCGCCAAAGCTACAATCGCATCATTCTTCGCCCGTATGGGGACGCAAAGCGCTGAAATAACCCATGTGGGACTCAACGGCTCAAGCATCGTCAGCCTGATAACATATATCTATGCCGACAGGAATGTCAGCGTCAGCGGAACTTATACATTTTCAGGCGGAAAAGAGGTATATAACCTGCAACTGAAAAAAGGCTGGAACACCATAATCAACACATGGGATTACTCGACCGCCGAAAACGATTTCTATGCAACCGGCCCCGTGCCTTCAAGCTCGGCATGGATAACGGAAGACGATGTATCGTCTTCTTCTGTTTTCCAGGCGCTTCCCAGTTTATTCGCGGGATCGGCGAATTCCTTGACCCGGGCTAAAAGCTCCCCAATGAGTTTACCGTGATCATGCTCATCGTCCTGGACAAGACCAGAATAGGCTTCATGCGGAAGTAATCCTAAACTGTCGATATTAACCAACGGATCATAGTTGCAGCCTCCTTCCGTAAACCGGGCGGCTCCTTGCCTCAGAATATAGTTTTGAGCTTTTTGTAAATAGACATTGTAAACGAAATACATTGCAGAAAGATCAATGAAACGCCCTTTGATCCTGTATATTTCCGATTCGAGAAATGAAGTGGTGGAGAAAGCCCAGCATGTGCCTGAAATTTGCTGAGTAACCGGCAGAGCTGGGACTTCATTGATTATGGTAAGATTCAATGGCTCCAGTCCTTATTTGTAATCTCTACATAGCAATTTGTGTCTAGAATCCATATTGTTGGCGTAGTAATTCCAGTTCTTTTGCGAGGGTTCCCTCGCTGTCGCCGGTCTTTTTTATACCTTCCTGGAGTGTGATGATTGCTTTTTTATATTCACCAAGACGAACGAGAAAGTCAGCTTGGTAGAGGTATAACGAATCCATTTCAGGTAACAGGGTAATCGCTTTTGAGACGTAAGTCAAGGCTCTTGCCCAATCCTGTATTTGTGAACAATAGTTGGCAGCCATCAGTTGTACGACGTAACTATCCGGATTCCGAAGCAGGAATTCGTCGATCTTTTCAAGAGCTTTATTGATATTACCGTTTTTCTCGTAAGCGTATATCAGGTTCATCAAATCATTGGAATTTGTATTTCCAAGAGATTGTGCAAATTCGAAGGCATCGATTGACTTTCCTGTTTCCCCGATATCTTTGTAAGTATTCCCGAGGCGACTCCATGTTTCGGGATTCAGAGGACTTATTTTTTGTATTCGGGATGCAATCTCCAGGACTTTCTCTTTGTCTTCCAATGAAACATAATTTTGCAGTTGCAACCACAGTAAGTCGATGTCGTTGTTGTTTATCAATTCGAGGGCTTCTTTTAATACGTCGATGGAGGCATCGAAGAGATCCACTTCGTGTAAAGCTTCCGCCATAGCCTGATAGATGATTGATAAATTTTCCTGATTTTCGGTGTATTTCTTTTTCAGTTTTTTGAAAAACAAGAATGCATCTTCTTCCATTCCAAGATGCAGAAGAGCGCTTATCTTATGTCCGTCGGGCCAGATTTGCGACATGTCTTTGTATTTTTCCGCGAGGAATAACAAATCGTTCCACATTTCATAATCGTTGAGAAGGAGCAATATTTCGTAAATCAGGTCTTCATTATCCGGATAAAATTTAAAAGCGTAATTAATGGTCTGTTTTGCTTTATCTATTTGATCTTCAGATAGATAAATATCAATGATTTCACAAAGTTCATCTACTTCGTAATAACCGGGAATTTGTCCTTTGTTCAATGCTTCGTCCCAAGTCCGGAAAAAATCAGGGATGTCGCTTTCGTTTTTTTCTGCCATCATTTGGAATCTATATTTTCCGTCATCCGGTATCTTACTTGTTAATTATTTTACTCCAGGAATCTTTCAGGGGTACCGTGCGATTGAAAACCAGTTTCTCCGGAGTTGTATCGGGATCTACGTTAAAATATCCTAATCGTTGGAATTGAAAACTTTCCAGGGTTTGAGGGTTTTCAAGTTCTTTTTCCACGCGGCAATTCGTCAACACCTTGAGGGAGTCCGGATTTAGAAGTTCGCGAAAATCTTTCTCTTTTTCGTCTCCGGGATTTTCGACCATGAATAGCCGGTCATACAGGCGTACTTCAGCAGGGATACTGTGTTCGACAGACACCCAGTGAAGGGTTCCTTTTACTTTCCGGTCGCTTTCTGGCATTCCGCTACGTGTCAGCGGGTCGTATTCGGCATATAATTCGATGATATTTCCGTTTTCGTCTTTTTTACATCCCGTACATTTTACGATATATGCATTTTTCAGGCGAACTTCTTGTCCGGGAGTCATGCGGAAGAATTTTTTAGGGGCTTCTTCCATGAAGTCTTCCCGTTCGATGAACAATTCGCGTGTAAAGGCAATTTTATGACTACCCATGCTTTCATCTTCCGGATTGTTGATGGCTTCCATCATTTCTACCTGCCCTTCAGGATAATTTGTCAGGATGAGTTTTACGGGATCAAGAACTGCAGAGACCCGTTTTGCTTTGGCATTGAGGTCTTCCCGGATGGAATGTTCCAGCAAGGCAACATCAATTGTTCCGTCGTATTTGGTATAACCAATCCGGTCGATAAAATTGTGGATAGCGTCCGGAGTATAACCTCTCCGGCGATATCCGCAGATGGTCGGCATCCGGGGGTCGTCCCA
>JAITTA010000283.1 GCA_031287395.1 Dysgonamonadaceae bacterium
AAATACTTCATCAATTTTTTCCGAATGAGCCAAACGAGTAAGATGATTGACTTGGTCGCAGACCTTTTTGTCTTTGACTTCTCTTAAATCATGAACAATTTGATGAGACAACTGGAGATGATTTACATTATATCTTTTGGCTGTTTTTATTGTTTCGATAGCATTATCCATGTTATTCGAAAGAATAATCCATCCTCTTACGCCGTTGTCAATAGCCATAGTGTTTATGGAAAACAGTATGGCAAAAAAATAGATTGTAAATATTCGTTTCCTGGTCATTTTATTATCACATTTCCGGTCTTTCAATATATTTATATTCTGTAACAGGGTGAGCGCCTTCATGCTCTTTTTTAATAAAAAACAGGAAGGCGCTTATATGTCTATTTGTTAATCGTTAGAATATTGACCAAAAAACTTCAATTCAGCTACTTGTGTCATATTCTGAGGCGTTGTGCATTTCTTAGTCACCCACCTTATGTAGCGAAACGATTGAAAAGCATATTCGGGATCTATTTCAAAGTCGAATCCTGCACGAAAAAATGCCTGGTCTTCAGCCGTTAATGTAGCATAACTCCCATCAAGGCCATTAAGTCCGGAAGGAAATCTGATAACACAATCGGCAATTTTCACCCAATCTTTTTTCCATTCATCTGTACCACCAACTTCCGGCCACGCTGTCCAATATTTTAAATTGTCTTCAACGCTTCCGTTGCCTACTTCTGAAGGAGCTTTGACATAATTACATGCCCACAATTCGAAAACATCCGGTGAAGGGGCGCTCATCAAAGGGCCTCTATCCCGTATCCAATACTTAAACCGGCTGTAAGATGCACTTTTACCCATATCTATAATGAAATAGAAAGGATACATCATTGTATTATCTGTGGTTGAGATATAGTTATTTATCCTGGTTTCTTCGCTCATCCACCAGTTTGCGGTATAAATTCCATCAAAAGCTTTTGGAAAATTGTTACCGCCGCTAATATTTCTGGAATCCTGTAAATCTCCTCGATAGAGGCAAGTTCTGTCTTCTACGCCGTACAATTTCCATATAGCTTGCTTGGTATTCGGATCCATCCCAATGATTTCCTCTTCATACAAAGGCTCAACAGTTGTTTCTATATTTTCGGCATAATTCATCCATTTGTCTCTTATTTCCACACGAATAGATTGTTCAACTGGGGATAGTCCACGAAAAATACATTTTCCGACGCTTGCATTTGAATGATAAGCGTCATACCAGTCCCAGGAACCTGCTTCATTTTTGGTGTAAATAGTAATTGCAATGTCTGCGCTGTATTCGTTTTCCCAATTGAAGAAGACGCCGCCAAAAGTATTGTTTATCTTAAGTGACTGACATACCAAATCTACGGGCGGCGTAAACGGATTTATGGTAACAAGTTCCGGATCCGATACATTTCCGCTTTTATCAACGGTATAAAGATTTATAACATATTCTCCCGCACCCGGTGCTCCTTCAATTAAAATAGAATCATTGAATATTGAAGAAAAAGCTTCTCGCGGTTGTTCACCGAATGTAACAAGCGCTTTGACTCCTAATAAGTCATTATCCGATGGCAATTTATAGGAAATCCACGCTCCACCACTAATATTTTTCACACTTACATCAGTGACTTTTCCCGGTGGAACGTCGTCTTTCGGATCGTTATAATCTTTTACCTCGTCACAACTCCATAAAAGAAGTAAAGGAGCTATGAGCAAACTCATCAATAAATTAAAATATTTTTTCATTTGATTATTATTTATTGTTGCTTTCATACGATAATAATTTGTTTTTTAATGGTCGTATGGAACTCGCATTATCATCTCTATTGATTTGCCAAAGGTGAATGCTCGTTTCATACTTTTCATTACTCGGAAGACCAACCTGCATTTTGCACTAAATTTCTGTTATTCAGCAATTCACTTTGCTTGATAGGCCAGAAATAGTCTTTCTTTTCAAATTTTGTTTTATACAGTTCCACCAAACGATAGAAATCTTCCGTTTTTGTTCCTTTGGCATTCAGACCCATGATGGTCGTATTCCAATATTTTTCGGCTAATTTCCAACGCCTGATATCCCAATACCTGATTCCTTCGAATGACAGCTCTATCATTCGTTCCTGCCGAATGATTTCTCTCATTCCTTCTTTTGAGAGAGGCTTGCTTTTCATGCCATCGACAGCGTATTTAGTCCAACTATCGACTACGCCTTCCAAACCTGTACGGTTTCTCACTTTGTCAATATATTCATAGACTTCACTATTCGGCGTAGAATTCACCTCGTTTAATGCTTCGGAGTACATCAGATATAAATCGGCAAGACGAATAATCGGGAATGCATAATTATAAATGGCAACACTTGATGTTGTCACGGTAGTTCCCATATGAATCACTTTTTTACACAGATAACCTGTACAAGGATATTTTTCAGGGGTCAACAATCCTGTCAGTTGACTGGCTTTAGTTGAGACCATCCACATGTAATTTTTATCGGTATTCGTCATATTATCCGAAGATAGCCTTCCATTGCCATAGAAAGTTCCTCCATCGAATGTAAGGGTACCGTAGAAGCGGGCTTCTCTGTTGAAATGCAATTTTATCGTTTCAAAACCACTTTGAATATAAGCCCTGTCATTGTCGGTCGCTTTTTGTATCTCATAGGGATTTATACTCGCCCAATCCTTGTCTTCCTGAATAGGCACACCATTTTTTGAATAGAAACTTTCGACCATTCTTAATGTCGGTGCATAATCTTTCGTAAAATTCCCGTTACCGGTATAAGTATCGTAGAATAATGGCAAGTTCGGATATTGAAGATTGTTTGTATTAGGAGTTGTGCTTCCCCAAATTATTTCGCTGTTCCATCGTTCGGTGACGGCACCTCTAACCTGCATGGCTAAAACTGTTTCCTTACTCAATGTTCTTGCGTATGCCGGATAAGCCACACTGAAGTCAAATAAGGCATGTCCTCCTCTATGGGCGGCATCAATAGCTTCTTTCAAAGCCTCTGCCGCTTTTTGCCATTTATTTGCATCGTATGATTGAGGAAAGAGTTGGACTCCTCTATTGTCGATAAGCGAAAATGATGGAGCTTCGGATTCGCTTCCATTGAATAAAGGACTTGCAGCATAGGTTAATACCTGAGCCTTCATGGCCAAAGCTATCGGTTTGGAAACACGACCCAAATCCGTTGCAATTTCTTCGATAGCATCCGGTAAATCCTGTGCAGCTTCATCGAATAAATTTGAGATATATTCAACGACATCATCGACAGGCTCGCGATACAATTGAACTTCTTGTCCCTTTGCATCAAGAGGAAGATTTACATCTGCGATAGGAATGGGGCCATACATACGAAACAGATAAAAATGAAAATAGGCTTTCAAAAATTTAGCTTCGGCAATCCATCTAATCTTTTCGTGTTCCGGTAAATCGAACGGTTTGTCAATGTTTTCAATAAACAAGTTACAATCTCTTATACCTGTCCACAGAGCTTTACCTCCCTGTAAACTGCCATATTGTTGACTTGACCAGTAATTGGCGAGGGGCGCATTGGTGCCTTGTTCCCCGCGGGCTATGTTCCAAAGGCGAGGATTGGGACCGAGCGGCGACTCAATATACCATGCTTCGTCCCAACCGAAAAGAGCAGGATTATCGGCCATCTGATTGACGTTCGGCAAAAAAGAATAACAGCCGTAAAGAAATCCCAATGCTTCGTAACGATTCTTGAAAGCATGATCTAAGGTAGGCGTATTATCAGGAACAACGTCCAGATAATTGCAGGAATTCAACAGAACAAGCATAAAAGCCAATCCGGATAATTTATATACCTTGAATTTCGACAATAAAAATTTTATATTTTTCATATGCACATAATTTTATTTTTAAAGGTCATATGGAACTCGCGTCATGTTCATACTCTTTGGTGTAAGTTTTGCATGCTCGTTTCATATGCATTGAATTAAAATGAAAGATTAACTCCTACGTTAACTACTCTTTGCAGCGGATATTTCAATCCGTTTCCACCCATCTCAACATCCCATATTTTAAATTTACTGAATGCCAATAAGTTAGTAGCGCTCAAATAAACACGGCACGACGAAAGTTTTAGCTTTCTCACTAATTTATCCGGAATAGAGTAGCCGAATTCTGCGCTTTTCAGGCGAAGAAAAGAACCGTTGTGCATAAAATAGGTACTTCTGACGTTGTTGTTGCCCATCAATGTATTGGAGAGTCTCGGCCAATCGGCAAACGGGTTTTGCGACTCCTGCGACCAGTAATTGTCGGCAATAAACTGAGATAATCCGATTTCCAATGTTCTGTCACCCGAAGTGACCGAACGGAAGGGAGACATCGCAGCATAATCTATCCAGAAAGAATACCGTCCTGTTCCTTGAAAGAAAAACGAGGCATCAAACCCTTTGAAACCTCCGGATAATCCGAAACCGTAATTTATTTCGGGCGTTGTAGGATAGCCGATCGGCACCCTGTCTAACTCATTAATAATGTTGTCTTTATTAATATCCTTATATTTAATGTCTCCCGGCAAATATTGCCCCAAGTCCTGACGTGGAGCATTGTCGATATCTTCCTGATCTATGAATAACCTTTCTGCAACATAACCCCATTGCTGGCTCACAGCCTTGTCTTTTCTCGAAAGCCAACCATAACCCATACTTTCAAAATCAGACTCTTCGTAATAACTAAAAGTAGAACGGGCATAAGTAAAATTAGCCCTGCCGACAATCCAGGTATCCTTATTTATTGATTGGTTGTAGTCAATCGAAAAATCAATGCCTTTGCCGTTGGCTTCCCCTACATTAACACTCTGCTGCGCCCAGAATCCCATAGTTGACGGAATGTCGGCGCGAGGCTGAAGGATGTTGGTTCTGTGTTCACGAAAAATATCAGTCTGAACTTCTATTTTGCCATTAAGCAAACCCAATTCGAGGCCTAGATTACTTTTGTATGCTATTTCCCATCCTACATTCGGATTGGCATAGGTCCTGATGTTAACTCCATTCCGGTTAATTCCATTAAAATCAAAACCGGTAACAAAATTGCCGCCCTGGTTAATCAACACGTCCGAAAGATAAAAGAACCGGATGTCGCTTATCTGATCGTCTCCGACCAATACGTTTGTACCTCTGATTTAAAATTTGGATACGATATCTTTCAGGGAACCTGTCCAAAAGTTTTCGTTTGAAACGACCCATCCTAAACCGAACGACGGAAAGAATCCCCACCGGTGGCCCTTGTCGAACTTTTCGGAACCATTATAACCGAAATTGAACTCTCCGAAATACCTGTCGCTGAAAGAATACGTGAAGCGTCCTGCCAATCCGAGGTTTCTTTGCGGTAATGATTCGCTTAACGTACTCCCGTTTCCCGTTAGGTATTCCCTGATTGTTCCGACCAACATACCGCTTAGAGCATGTATTTCTTTTAATTTCTTATTGTAGGAAAGCGATGCTTCTCCATAAAAAGTGCTGTTGATATTTTTATCACCGGGATTATACGAAAGGTATTCTGTCCCGGTTGTGGGGTTAATTTCACGAAGCCTGTACTCTTTACTTATTCTATCATAGGAATCGACTTCGTAGTAGTACGGAGAGTAGTTCCGGGTTACATTGAACAATGAATAACGCTCCGTATTTCCCAATAAACGACCGGAAAGTCCCTTTATCCATTCTCCAAAATCCTGTTTTAATTCGATTTGCGCCATCATTCTTGAGGAGCTTTCCTGCCTGTACCCTTTTACTAATTCGGCGTATGGATTCATATACTGACCGGTCCCATAGTTTCCGAAAAGGATGTGATTAACGCCTTTAAATGCTGCGTCAGGCTCGTAATAGGCAGGAAATCGCACAGGACTTACCTGCAATATTTTCTGATACATATCGCTACCGCCTGATATAGGCCCGTTGTAATCGGTAAACGAACCATGAACACGTACGATTGCTTCCAGCGTTTTCGTAAGATTCAAATTGATGTTGGAACGCACATTGTATGACTTAAATTTTACGTTCGAATTGAAATTGTTCCGCTTATCGACCTTCAATATACCATTGTCCTGGTTCACTGCACCTGAAATATAGTAACGCGCCACTTGCCCGCCACCGGAGATGTTAATATTTGCCCTTTGGTTTGATGTGATGTCTTTTGTCAACATATCCATCCAATCAACAGCAGGATATACGTACTGATTTCTGTCTTCGCGCATCGTATATTCAATCTTGGAATTACTATACGGCAACTCAGCTAATGGATTGCGGGCAATTGCAGCCTCGTTTGCCAGTCGCATATAAGTGATAGGATCGGCCATTTCGACCGTTTTTGTAGGAGAAGAAAAGGAATTTTCCACTCTCATGGATACCTGTAATTTTCCTTCCTTACCCTCTTTGGTTGTGACAAGCACCACGCCATTGGCTCCTCTTGCACCATACAAAGCGGTTGCGGTCGCATCTTTCAGAATGGAAAAACTTTTAAGATCATCAGGATGAAGCCTTGCAAGTTCCGACGCAGATACTTCTACATTATCAATGAGTATAAGCGGATTGACTTTTCCCGTTCCAAAGGTGGTAATTCCCCGTATGAAAAAATCGGCGTTATCATATCCCGGCTCACCACTGGTCTGGTATGAAATCATCCCCGCGATGCGTCCGGAAAAAGCGGTCGTCAAGTTACTGCTCGGCACACGTAATTCTTTTACATTTATCGTCTGAATAGAAGAAATCACACTTTCTTTTTTTTGTTTGCCAAATGCTACGATAGTGACTTCATCCAATTCGTTGACTTTTTCTTCAAGCACAATAGTAATCCCGGATTTTCCGTTAAAAACCGTCTCTTTTTCCTGCATTCCCAACAGGGTGGCTTTTAATGTTGTCCCGATGGGAATTTTATCCATTTTAAAAGAACCTTTAGAATCGGTCACTACTGTTACTGTTCCCCTTGTTCCATCCGTATACTGAATGAATACTCCGGGTAGTGGCTCTCCGTCTTTATCAATAACAAGCCCGGTCAAGTTCTCTTGCGCCGGTGATGCCGATTTTGCCGGAGGATTCTGTGCATTTATTATTTGAATGCATAGAATACAAAAAAACAATCCCATTAACATCCGAAGCAAAAATCCATAATTTTCACTTTTAATGAATGGTTTCTTCATTTTTAATCTGTTCATAAACTATTATTTTTAAGTTTCTAACTAAAGTGATTCGATACAATTGCTGTTTTTCAATATACCAACTGTTTTTTCAGGAATTCAATTGTTAACACGGCATTCTGATGAATGTTAGAATAAGACAACCTTTTTTCATGATAGCATTATTTTTTAAAAAATTTATTCTCTTGGATACAAATATCCAATACACCCTTTACCGTTTGCATTAAAAAATCGTTAGTTTAAAAAGAAAATGAGGGTTTTTAGAAAAAAAAATGTTTGCAGAGTAATTAGGGTTTTCACAATAATACCTGCCTGTTTTTTTGCTTATATAACAGGAGACACTTAAAGCCGGAAACCTTATTGTGATTAAGCTCTACACCGATGGAACATTGAGGGGGAAAATATGCTCATTTTCCAATTAATCCGGAATTGACTGCAGTAACTCTTCCGGTTGTAAAACTGAAAAATATCCAATAATAATAAGCCAGAAAACCGGAAGTATAATTATAACGCATAATGTGCAGTACCAAACCGGATGCACTTTTTCTTTCCGCTTTATCTTCAAAAATATTACCACTAATACAAAAACAAGCAATAACACATACGTACTTATTAAAACAGTTCCCATAATTACATACAATTTAAATTAGATAACAAACATACAAATGGATACAAATATCCAATACATCCTTTACCGTTTGCATTAAAAAATCGTTAGTTTCAGAAAAAAATGTGGAATAAAAAACGCAGTTCCTTAATTGACTATCTGATCAAAAGAATATTTATACTCCATTCCGAATAAAACAGCATATTCTTTAACAAATGCAGTATAAGTATTTCCGGCAAGTCCGTTTTTACCCATTTTTACCAGCACTTTACATTTTAATTTTAAGGCATCTTCATTTAATGGATCATGAACTAACATAGCATTTGCCATCTCAACATACATATTGTCGGAAAATACAGCAGATTCTTGCCGGATGAGGTATAATATCAGGTCGACAAATTCATTGGAAAAATCAGATTTGAAAGTGTCCGCCCATTCTACTTGTGTGTTGGGTAGAAGTTCGCCTACCGTAACAATTGCCAAAAGCCTTTTAATATCAAGGATGGTAGTTTCTTTGTTTTCTTTTATTTTTTTTATCAGAATAAGCGCCTCATAATAATCACAGTAAATCTCCTCTCCGAATTCGACACTCCAATAGGTGCCTTTTTTATTAAACCGGATGTCGCCTACATTCTCCATTATTTGCCGTATCTTGCTCAAAGCAACTCCCCGATTATTATGAGCTTTCTCTTCGCTTTTGTCAAACCATAATATCTCTTTCAATTTAGAGAACGAAATCCCTTTCCCATTTCTAATTGTATTTAATAATATGAGAAGGAACAAGTTTTTTAATAAAGGCTTGAAATCTGCCGTTATATCATTTCCCTGTTTATCGACTACCTGGAACCCTCCAAACAAATATATAGTCTGCTTTTGCAATTGTTTTACCGTATTTATTCCTGCAATAGCCACACTATTTCCTTCCTCTGTCTTATTTCCAATACCTCTGAGAACCATCTGTTTTTTCTTTTTTCTGATAAAAAACAGGATTAAAACAAGAGCAGAAAAAAGTAGTAACAGGGTCAGCCGGAAAACCGGAAAACTTTCTTTTTCTTTTGCTGTTTGATATATATCGGATTTTTTTAACGGAGGATATGACATGGAGTATATTGATATATTTGCTTCGGTTTCCCTGTCGGGAGCAAAAGTTGCGGCAATTAATTTATTTCCGGCTTTATCAAGAAAAAGATCCACGTACGAAAGCACATCATTAAACTTAATTGGCATCTGACCGGCCATGACTTCATACTCCGGCTTTTCCAGAGAAAATTTATACAATGAAATCATGGAGTTAGATTTCATGAGGGGATAACATAAAGCATAAAAACTTTTATTGGCCGTATCCACAACTAAGGAATTGGAAACAACAAAATTTTCCACCGGATTTTCCAATGTCCAAAGCCTTTGGGCCTCCATGGTTCTTATATCAACGATGTAACAATCATAATAAAACTGTGCCTGAAGCGCCTGATCCCCGGTTTCACTTCCGTAACCGCCAAACAACAACAAATGATCCTCATCTATTTTTCCCATCCCGCTTAAATACCTTGGCGTTGGAGTATATCCTTTTAATACCATTTTAGACCAGGATCCACTATTCACATCATACACAAAGACTCCTTCCTTGTACTTCAAATGTCCATATCCTCCAAACAGGTAGAGGCGATTATATTTGGAAGAAAAATACCGGTTGTGGTGCCTGTAATCCGTATGGTTCTCGTGTGCGGTAGTGATGCCCCACTTGCCTTCCGACCGGTCGAAAGGAACAAATTCCCGGGCATCGTTCTCTTTTATTAAATTATAGGTATAGAAATTTGAATCCAACGGGTTATATATCATTTGATTCGCCGTTATAGTGTAGGATAGTTTTTTATTTACTGCCTGCTTTTCCAAACGGCTGTCTTTTACTGAAAAAGTATAAAAAGAATGTTGATCAGCCACAGCAATCCTGTTCCTGTCAAAATCGTATGACAAATAAGGAGTTCTCTTTGTGTTAAATATCGTCTCCTTTTTCCATATTCCATAATTGTCTAATAGCCAGTTGGGATTCTCACATTTCGCAAAATGGCGTTTCAAATCATCATAAACCCCATCCGATGCGTGCATGGAAAGTTTCCATGAATATTTAGGTTTTCCCGACAGATCAGCAATTTCCAGGTTTTTAATAGTCATATCCGGAACATCTATGACTTGTTTATTCTGCTCGTTTATTTTCCCAAACACGATTTCTACACTGTTAAATCCGCGTATTTCAGAAGTATTCCATTTTTTTACATATCTTCCAACTATTATTTTCAATTCTTCTTTTTCAATATCGGCGTTTATGCGAATTGGAATCCATTGGTTTGGAATTATATTTACATCAGCCAGGGTATTGTTGGAAGCAATACCGCCCGAAGGCATGGAAAAAACAAGATTGGTGTCTCCTATTACAAGATCTATAGTATTTCCTTTATCATTCATAATCCGGAATATATAGCCGTATATATGCACATCCTTGAAATGAAATTTAGCATCAAATGTCATAGAAAATCCTTCGGGGAAAGAAAGATAGCCTTCGGGAGTTAAATTTAAGCTTGTACGTGCTTCCGGCTCATAGTTGTTTGAGTTGAATTTTAATCCGTATTGTATTTTCTGAGCCGAAATAGTAGACACAAAGGAATATATACATATACAGAAAACAATACATCTGTAACTGAAGCAAGCCGGTTTACGAGTATTTTTCATAATATAATTCATTCGAATTATGAACAAAGATAGTATACTAATATCAATTCACATAAATCTTTCAATTATTTTTTGTGGTGAAATCTTTCAATTACATAACAAATACCACACAAAAGTGTGTTATTGTTGTAAAATTTGCTTATTATATATTAAGCCTTAAGTTTTACAAATCGCCGGGATACATCCCTGATCCGGCATAGCGTACTTACTTGCAGATTATTCATATTATCTGCCATTACAGTATAAATTTATATTACTACCAAGGGGTTTATTTCGAAAAGATCAAGACCGTAGCATACGCGGCAATGCCTTCTTCTCTTCCCACGAATCCCATTTTTTCGGAAGTAGTCGCTTTAATGGAAATATCTTCGGGTTCAACCGCCAGGACTCCTGCTAAACACCATTTCATTGGAGTAATGTAAGGATTAAATTTCGGACGTTCGGCGCATATTGTTGCATCAACATTCCCAAACTCATAATCTTTGCTGCGGATCAATTCCATCGTACGGGCTAAAAGTATTTTACTGTCGATTCCTTTGAATTCCATACCGGTATCCGGGAACTGAAACCCGATATCCCTCAAACCGGCGGCTCCAAGCAAAGCATCACAGATGGCATGAATCAGGACATCGGCATCCGAATGACCCTCCAAACCCCGATCATTCGGGACCAGAACTCCACCCATCCATAACTCGCGACCTGCGGCAAAGCGATGAACATCATACCCGAAACCAATCCTGATTTTCTGCATCAGCGCAACAGATTTTTCAGTCCGTCCATATCAAAACTCAAACTGAAACGCAGAGTCTGATCCAACGGATTAGACGGCACCGTAGAAATGAGGTATGCGACGTCCAGGATGAAAACATTCATCTTAAAACCGGCTCCCAAGGAAAAATACTGACGATTTCCCTTGTTGGGACTTTCATAAAAATAACCGCCGCGAACGAAAAATTTCTGGTCATATGCATATTCGGCTCCAACAGACCACATGATTTCCTGAAGCTCTTCCTTAGAACCTCCGGATGCATCCGTAAACGATTTGAAAATACCGGTAACCGGAGACATGTCATTATAATCCTGAATGGCTTTCTGACGTTCTTCTTCCGAATCATAAGTCCGGGTATAAGGACTTGAAGGTACAAGGTATTTGTTCAGGTCAAGGTTGAAAGCAATGGTATTATAATCATCCAGCGGATAAAGCAGCGATCCTCCGATGCGTAAATTGGTAGGAATAAAGTTCGATGTATTTCCTTTATCGTATGAAATTTTAGTACCTATATTGGAGATGTTAAATCCAAGACCCAACAACGATTCACTGCTACCAATCATCAGGTATTTATTCCAGTAACCGGCAACATCGGCGGCAAAAGCGGTTCCGGGATAAAAATCTTCTTCCACTCCGGCTCCGAGATCCGAATAAATAAAACGGAGATTCGCTCCTAATGAAAACGTTTCTGTCAATTTCAAGGAATAACCCGCATCGACAGACATTTCGTAAGGGCTTGTCGTTCCATATGGAGTTCCCGGTGAATTCGGATCGGTCAGGTCAATTTTACCAAGGGAAAAATACCGCAAGGAAGCTCCTACCGCATGCCGGTCCGATTCTCCAAGTTTATAATATCCGGAAAGATAAGCCAGGTCGATATCACTCACCAGATTCCTCAACCACGGAGTATAGGACAACCCGACACCGGCTTTACTATATGCAAATGCATACTTTGCCGGATTCCAGAATTGAGAGTAAATATCCGGATCGGTAGCAGCACCCACATCTCCCATACCACCTCCACGAGCATCAGGAGCAATTGTAAGAGAAGGAACCCCGACAATCAGAGGATCGAAATCCTCCTTCCCCTGAGCATTCAATACCATTGGCAGTCCTACCAATCCACAAATTATTACTATAATTCTAAATTTATTCATTCTGTTTCTATTTTTTAATGAAAGATGACCTTCATTATTTTTATCCCTTTCATTATTTTCATTAAATATAAACTATCCAAGTCCTCTTTTATTGTCCGAGTACAATGATTTTTTTCGCTTTAGTCGCCTCTTTACCGGTTCCGCATCTGATTTCAGCCTGGTAAACATAGACCCCCGGTTTCAAAGGCATACCGTTATCGGCCCGTAGATTCCATTCTACCGGATAACTTTTCAGCCAGTCGGAACTTCCCGTTTCTTTGTGAGTCCAGCAAACTCGCCCGGTCAGGTCATAAACCCGGATCGTCACATCGAGCTGCATATTGGGGCGATCGTGCAGCAATTGAAAATAAGTATGTACACGGGCCGGATTACCAATAGCCGTCAAATCGAAGAACTGGGGTTTTAATCCTTTTACAACAGTAAATTTCAGGGAATCGACACTCGAATTATTCAACAAATCCCATACCTTGAATACCAAAGAATGATTTCCTTCGGGCAAGGCTTTTTCATTCGGAATCAGAAATTCGACTCTTCCTGCTCCTTTAATCTCCATAGAGGGTCTAAAATAAGCACTCAAAGTAAAAGTATAATTCGGATTATTATCAATACAAATGGATATTTCATGACCGAGGCTCCCGCCACTGACATTGATTCCGTCTTCGTCGTAAACTTCCGCCACAAAATAGGGAGTTTCATTGACTTTATCTCCGTTTTTAAACGAAGTGCTGTTAAGATACATCGCTTTGATGTCCGGTCCCTGGCCTTCTTCCTCCGGGTATTCGGCCGTGCCGTTCAGCTTGAAATCCAGATAAACACCCTGTCCATCCACTCCTTTATCCTTATCAAAAGCGTAGAAACTCCATTTTCCCTGATTATCGCTGTACGAGATATCCAAAGGAACCGTAAAATCAACTGTAAACTCACCATTTGTAACATTGTCACTACCGGTGTGCACTTTACTGGTATAATCTTCAAATTCCAGGTATTTACCACCTGCATCCGGTTCCAATGATTTCTGTTGCTGTTTGCTATCAAACACTATTGTCTGAATATTTCCATTCAAATCGAATTGGTGATTTCCGTTAACGTCCACAACTTTACCGGTTAACGTAATCTTATCCAAGGCCTTAAACTCCAACACCTTTCCGTCCTCAACCGGTTGACCGTTGATCGTTGAAACCTGTACTTTCAGATCAGGGAAATTCAACTGCAATGCAGGGTCGCCCAACAGTACATAATTCATCTTATTCGTATTCCCATTCAACTGGTTCTTGCTCATTCTTAAAACATCGCCCAACCTTAAATTTTCCCGGTTATTTTTATCAAATAAGATTCGCATCAACCGGCTATTTATATAACTATTCGGATCCGAGTCGACAACTCTTGTCGTAGTATATAAGGCAATGGCTCCACTTTTCTTATTCTGGAAAGCAGCTTCCCCGGCGGAATTATTAACTCCGTCGAACCAGCCAAAATCGCAAGTTGCAGTGATCCACAAAGGCAAATTTTCAAACGACATTTGATTCACATCCGAAATTGTCAGTAAATCTTCAGATGTCCAGGCAGTCGTACTCCCATGTCCCGTATAATTCAATAAAAAACATCCGTTTTTCAACGCATTCATCATTTTATTTTTAGCATCAGGATACGTTTTCTTTCCATTTACCGTAACAGGTTTAAAAGCCGGCTCATAGACCTTTACGATGTTGTATTCGGGGTGTTGGTTTTCCAGGTACTGAGATAACGTATCTGCCTGAATACTATGTCTGTAATATCCTTCTCCGGAACTCATATCATCCCCTGCAAAAATCACCGTATTTTTCCACGGGCCGTATTGAGTATTATTCATATAACCAACCACCTTTACGACTGCATTATCAGCCTGAGCCATAGAACTTACCGGAAACCGGCCGATTCCAATATCCAAAACGTTCCATGCGATTAAAGAACCGGCAGTTTTCACATCATCGTCCAGAAATCCGAAATAATCATCCGTACCATAAGAATTGTATTCACTCACGGATTCTTTTACCTGGTAAGTCAACAAGTAATTATCTTTCGGTAAACTTTTTGCACCGGGAGTTTTGAAACGGTTATCAAAGATTCCGTCACCAAACAGCAGCAAATATTTCGGCTTACCGTTTTCCGATTCGGCCCGATCGTAAAACATTTTCATAAACCGGCGATAAGCCGTAGCATCCGGAACTCCCGAAGAAAACTCGTTAAAAACCAGATCGGCTTGCACTACCGTTACATGCAATCTCGATTTTTCCCTATGTGCTTTCGCCAGGGTTTCCGCTTGTAAAAGAAAACTTTTAGGTACCAAAATGACCATTTCCGTTTGTTCCAGACCGTGTAAATTTTGATTTTGTACTTCTCCTAATGATTCCGGAACCGGAAAATCCTTACTCAAATCAACCAAAGCAAATTCTCTGATCGTATCGTTCGATTTCACGCCAAAACTCAATTGTGTACCAGACAAAGTTGTATTCAACTTACGCACATTGTACAGATCCGTCACGTCAAAGACGATATGATTATTTCCTGTATTTTCAATATTGAAACGGGCTGATTTTTTCCTGCTGTCTACACTTCTAAAAAAAGGATCATTATTACCATAGGCCTGCAATCTCCGGATTGTATTCAACCGAATATAGTTAAGGAAGGCGACCGTTTGACTTCCGACCTGGTAATATACTTTTGTCGAAATTTTCTCGGTAGGATTTCCCCAGTCTCCTGAAAATTCGACTTGTTCCGCTTTGACATAATTGTCATTATTACTCATCGACGGCATATACTCCTCTATAACGGGATCATCATTCGCTCTCAGTGTCAATAGTGAATTCGATATCGGCTTAGCCGCAAAAGAAAGCGTAAACCGAGCTGCTGTAATTCCCGGAACATTATAATCAAAAGTTCTGGTATTTTTCGTCACAAAGCTTTCGCCAAACAATTCCCGCCCCGTATTCGCTATGGTAATGGAATCCTGTTCATACAATGCATAATCATCGTATTCCGTAATGGTCACATCCGTTTGTTCTTCCGAGGCCTGTGACTCCATTTCTTTTGGCCCGGAATCGCTTTGTGTCATAAAATACGCTCCGTAAGTAGCATACGGATTATTCTCATGAACAAACGTATTTGAAAAATCGTCGTATGTCCATTTCACTGTACCGCGGCCATAAAACAAAAGATAATCGCCCGAACCGAAAACTCCATCCGGGCCTTTATTTACATAAACCGCAATCTCTTGCAGATCATCGACATAAGGTTTACTGAAATCTTCATCCAGAATCCATCCCCCCGAACCATAGATTTTCACTCTAGCCGGATCGGAAATTCCCATTTTTTTAATCTCATCGTACGATAATTTATAAATGGCATTAACCGGAGTTTTCAGTTTAATCCACTTCCCGGTCGAAAGTTTTGAAGCTTTCGTATAACGCGACCCGTCATTTTTCACCTGTGACTTTACTTCCGGAGGAAAAAAGAATACGGCAATTAAAACAAGAAAAACGAAGTATTTTATTTTATTTTTCATCTAACCATTTTACCTGACAAAAAAATCAAGCATTTTCCGTTCTCCGATAAATCCCTGCAGGTGGTCGTTGACTTCCACACGTCCTACTCCGGCAGGAGTTCCTGTAAAAATCAAATCCCCTATCTTCAGGGTAAAAAAACGGCTTACATATGCAATGATCTCGTCCACTTTAAAAATCATATTTTGCGTATTTCCTTCCTGTACCTTTGTACCATTCATATTCAAATGAAAAGGAATATGACCGATATCCTGTCCTATGATCTCTAACGGCACAAAATCCCCTATTGCTGCGGAACAATCGAAAGCTTTGCTGATCTCCCAGGGCATTCCGTCATTCCTGAGTTTACGTTGTAAATCTCTGGCTGTGAAGTCTATTCCAACGGTGATTTCCCGATAATACCGGGGAGCAAACTTCTCTGCAATATTTTTTCCCAACCGGTCTATTTTTACCACAATTTCCGTTTCATAATGCATTTCGGAAGTAAAATCCGGGATAAAAAACGGTTTACCGTCTTTCAACAATGATGAATCGGGTTTCAGAAAAACAGTCGGTTCACTCAATAATAACGAATGAAGCATCTCTTTATTGTGAGACGCATAATTCATGCCAACACATATAATCTTCATCGATTCTAATGATTTTCATTATCCTTTTAATCTGTTGAACATAACAGCCAGGTGGGCATAAATGGAAGTATCCTGAATTACAATATGCTCAGGAACACGTATCCGGTAAGGTGTAAAATTCCAAATGGCTTTGATTCCTCCTTCGATCATCAGATCGGCTGTTTTCTGGGCCTGATTTACAGGAACCGTAAGAATACCGATACTTACTTTATTTTTCTTCCGGATTTCCTGGAACCGATCGACAGAATAAACCGGAATTCCACCGATGGTAGTGCCACACAACTCCGGACTCACATCGAAAGCGGCAATAACATCCAATCCGTATTGATTAAGCCCGGAATCGTGCAGCAACGCACCTCCCAGACTGCCCGCTCCAAATAAAAACGCTTTATGCGATATCGTAAATCCCAGAAAATCTTCCAGGACCACAATCAAAGAATCGATGTCATACCCTACCCTGGTCTTTCCTGCTACATTGACATACGACAGATCTTTGGCAACCTGTGAAGAATCCACACTGATCTCTTTCGAAATCTGAGTGGAAGAAACCAGGGTCTCTCCTTTCGATTTCAAAAGTTTAGCATATGCCAGATACCAGGGAAGCCTGCGCAAAGCAGGCTCTGGTACTTTCCATTGCGATTTGTTCGAACGCGATATCATTTTATTACCGAATTAAAAATACAAAGGTAGAAAAATTTCTTTTTCAAGCCCTTAAAAAACAGGATTTTTGCTCAAAGAAAAGTATAAATGGGTAACGATATAGAAACGAGCGGTCTTCTTTGCTCTGCTTAGTTTTTCCATTGTTTCAAATAACACATGACAAAAGTATAAAACTTTCTTGAAATTAACCACAATTCTCTATGTTTTATTGTGGAAACCGGTAAATTAGTAGATAGCAGCGCAACCGCAAAAGTAGATGAACGCCTTTTACGGGAAAAGCCTTTCAGAAAAAGTGGCAGGGGTTTGCGCTTGGATGGCAGAGGTTTGCACTTTTTTTGATGAAAATCAAAAAAATAGTTGCCGGTTCAAAAAACATTCGTATCTTTGCCGCTAATTTTTACTGTAAAAATGTCGCTGAATCAAAATGGGAAGGATACAA
>JAITTA010000002.1 GCA_031287395.1 Dysgonamonadaceae bacterium
AACTGAATTCCGATTACGAGGCCAAACGTTACAAGGGTATAACCCTGGAAATGCCGGAAATCACAGTTGCCAGACCAAATCTTTTTTACGACTGGCTCGAATCAAAAGGGAAACTGGGAGGACAACATAAAATACCACGGTTGAGCAATAACCGTGAAATTATGGATTCGCTGTTAAGTTATAAGCTATAAGTTTACACCACTTCGCTTCCCGGAAGAACTTCCTTCGAAGGATACACAACGGACAGGCCTCCATCGGTATTCCGAGCGGACAGGATCATTCCCTGAGATTCAATTCCACGTATTTTCCGGGGCTCCAGGTTCGCAATGAAACAAACCTGCTTCCCTACCAAATCTTCCGGATTATAATGTTCCGCTATACCCGACAGGATTGTTCGACCACCCAGTCCGTCATCAAGCTTGAATTGTAACAATTTATCGGCTTTAGGGACTTTCCGACATTCCAATACTTTCCCGACACGGATATCCAGTTTTGAGAAATCATCGAAAACAACATTGTTTTTCTGAGGTTTTGCCCGGTGTTCTTTCAGTTCATTGGCTTTTTTGGTATCCAATAACTTCCGCACCTGTCTTTCAATCGTTTCATCTTCAATCTTTTCAAACAGCAGTTCCGGCCGGTTCAAAACATGTCCGGACGATAACAAATCAATTTGTCCCAATTGCGACCATTGCAAATTCGATTCGTTAATAAATTGCTTGATTTTAACGGAAGAAAACGGAAGAAACGGTTCAAAAACAATTGCCAGATTGGCTGTTATCTGCATACTGATATTCAATACGGTAGCCGTACGAATCATATCGGTTTTCGCCAACTTCCAGGGCTCGGTATCTGCCAGGTATTTGTTTCCTATTCTGGCAAGATTCATCGCTTCTTTCAGCGCCTCCCGGAAACGATAATTCCGTAAATAATTTTCAAGCTCCGATTTAACCGCCGCAAATTCGGTCAGGGTCTCCTTGTCATAATCGGTAAGTTCTCCGCAAACAGGAATTCTTCCCTCAAAATATTTGTGCGTTAAAACCATTGCCCGGTTTACAAAATTCCCAAGAACGGCTACTAATTCATTGTTATTTCTCGCTTGGAAATCTTTCCACGTGAAATCATTGTCTTTTGTTTCCGGAGCATTGGCCGTTAAAACATAACGCAAAACATCCTGCTTCCCGGGAAAATCTTCCAGATATTCATGCAACCAGACAGCCCAGTTACGGGAAGTCGAGATTTTATCGCCTTCAAGGTTCAGAAATTCATTCGCAGGAACATTTTCAGGCAGGATAAAACTGCCTTCGGCCTTCAACATCGCAGGAAATACAATGCAATGAAATACAATATTATCTTTCCCAATGAAATGAACTAATTTCGTATCTTCATGCTTCCACCATTTTTCCCATTCGTCCGTCAACTCGATCGTATTTGAAATATAACCGATCGGCGCGTCAAACCAAACATACAATACTTTTCCTTCGGCGCCATTGATCGGAACAGGGACACCCCAATCGAGATCCCGGCTCACAGCGCGTGGCTGCAAACCCATGTCCAACCAGGATTTACATTGCCCGTAAACATTGGTCTTCCACTCTTTATGATCTTCCAGAATCCATTTTTTTAACCACGGTTCATGCTGGTCCAACGGTAAATACCAATGTTTGGTTTCCTTCAACACCGGAACACTTCCGTTGATTGCCGATTTGGGATTAATCAAATCAAGCGGACTCAAAGAGGTTCCGCAAGATTCGCACTGATCTCCGTAAGCACGCTCATTCCCGCAATGCGGACATTTTCCCGTGATATAACGATCGGCCAGAAATTGTTTCGCTTCTTCATCATAGTACTGCTCCGACGTTTTCTCTACAAACTCCCCCTTTTCATACAGTTTACGGAAAAAATCAGATGCCGTTTTATAATGAGTTGCTGAAGTCGTACGGGAATAAATATCAAAAGAAATACCAAAATCTTCAAAAGACTTTTTAATAATGTAATGAAACTTGTCCACCACATCCTGAGGCATCACACCTTCCGCCTTTGCTTTCAAAGCAATGGGAACACCATGTTCGTCCGATCCGCCGATAAACAAAACATCTTCTCCCTTGAGACGAAGGTAACGCGCATAAATATCGGCAGGGATATAAACTCCGGCTAAATGCCCGATATGGACAGGACCGTTCGCATACGGTAAAGCCGAAGTAATCAGTGTTCTATTAAATACTTTGTTCATAAAAACAAATTCAAAAATTTAGGATGCAAAGATACGTTTTTTTCAATAATTTTTTATTATCTTTGTAAGATGATGAACCAAAACCGAATAAATTTACCAAAATGGAAACTTTACTGCATTATGTCTGGAAATACAAATTATATAAAATTTCCGCTCTGAAAACGACCGATGGAGATCCTGTCGAAGTTGTTGACCCCGGCCTCCCGAATACCAACGCGGGTCCGGATTTTTTCAATGCCAAAATTAAAATAAACAACAGGATCTGGGCTGGAAATGTAGAAATTCACGGCCGGTCTTCCGACTGGTTCCTTCACAAACACGAACAGGACAAATCCTATAATTCCGTGATACTTCACGTGATCGAAACAAAAAACCAAGAGTTTATTTCCGACCAAAACGGCAGAATCATTCCACAACTGATACTTGAAGTTCCGGAACAAGTCAAAGAAAATTACGAATACCTGTTGAAGCGGGATTCGGCAATCCCCTGTGCAGAAAGAATCCGGGAAATACCGACAATCTATCTTTCCGACTGGAAAAACGCTTTGCTTACGGAACGGCTGGAAAGAAAAGCCAAAGATATCGAAACTGTA
>JAITTA010000068.1 GCA_031287395.1 Dysgonamonadaceae bacterium
TTATGGCGACGAATATGATATTACGGCATCCGGAAACATTCAAAGTGGCTGTGGCCGGAGGCCCTGTGATTGATTGGAAATATTATGAAGTGATGTATGGTGAACGATATATGGATACTCCCCAGGAAAATAAACAGGGTTATGAAAATGTTTCCCTGCTTAATCTGGCAGGAAATCTGAAAGGGCACTTGTTATTGATTCATGGAGATGAAGATCCGACGGTTGTTTGGCAAAACAGCCTGGCGTTTCTGAAAGCCTGTATCACAGCCCGGACTTATCCCGACTATTTCGTGTATCCGGGGCATGGACACAATATGGCAGGCCCCGACAGGGTACATCTATACGAAAAAATTACCAGGTATTTTGAAGATTATTTGAAATAAATGATAGGTTTTCAATAGACTTGCGTAGGAAAAAAACTTAAAACTTAAAACTTACAATTCAAATGAATATATTACTTTTAGGCTCAGGAGGCCGTGAACATGCTTTGGCTTGGAAAATAGCGCAAAACACCGGAGTGAAAAATCTTTTTATCGCTCCTGGGAATGCCGGAACTGCAGGAGTTGGAACAAATGTTAATATTTCGGTAAATGATTTTCCGGCACAAAAAGCATTCGTATTGGAAAATAATGTGGATATGGTTGTGGTTGGGCCTGAAGATCCGTTGGTAAACGGGGTATACGATTTTTTCAAAGCCGATTCCGAAACATCGCATATTCCGGTAATCGGTCCGTCGAAGGCCGGAGCAAAGATAGAAGGCAGTAAAGATTTTGCCAAAGCATTTATGGACAGGCATCGTATTCCGACAGCCAGGTATTTTAGTGTTACAAAATCGAATTTTCAGGAAGGTATCATTTTCCTGCAATCGTTGAAACCTCCCTATGTGCTTAAAGCCGATGGTCTTGCCGCTGGAAAGGGCGTTCTGATAATAGACGATCTGGCTGAAGCCGAAAAAGAACTCGGCAATATGTTGAACGGAAGCTTCGGGAATGCCGGGAGTACGGTTGTGATTGAAGAATTTCTCTCCGGTATTGAATGTTCTCTTTTTGTGATGACCGATGGAAAATCTTATAAAATTCTTCCGGAAGCAAAAGATTATAAACGAATTGGAGTAGGGGATACCGGGTTGAATACCGGAGGTATGGGAGCCGTTTCTCCGGTTTCGTTTGCTGATGATGTATTCATGAAGAAGGTGGAAGAACGTATCGTGATTCCTACAATCGAGGGATTAAAATCTGAAAATATCGATTACAAAGGTTTTATTTTTATAGGTTTGATCAATGTGAATGGAGAACCGATGGTCATTGAATATAATTGCCGGATGGGAGATCCGGAAACAGAAGTCGTGATGTTGAGAATCAAGTCGGATCTGGTGGATTTATTAGATGGAATCGCTAAAGGTAATTTAGGTAATAAAAACCTGATTACGGACGAACGTTTTGCTACCACTGTTATGCTCGTATCCGGCGGTTATCCGGGCGGTTATGAGAAAGGAAAAGTCATTGGCGGACTGGATAAAGTCAGGGATAGTATTGTTTTTCATGCGGGCACCAGGATCGAAAACGATCGGGTGCTGACCAATGGAGGCCGTGTAATGGCGGTCAGTTCTTATGGAAGAACGAAGGAAGAAGCCTTGAAAATCTCATTTAAAAATGCACAAACGATAGATTTTGAAGGAAAATATTTTCGTTCGGATATTGGCTTTGATTTATAATCCGGTTGGCGTTATCCGGTAAATGGAATTCTTATGAGCCTGAAGCAGATACATCATTCGTTAATTTCCGGTTGGTTTACGGTTATAGTATTCATCCTCCTGGTGTTTATTATGAGGCTTCTTTCCCAACCGGATTGGAATGATCCTGCTTTCTGGGCCGCCTTTTTGTTACAGGTTACAATATCATTGGCACTTTTGCAGGTAAATCATACATTTACGATTATCCGTAGCCAAACGATACTTCCTGCATTGTTTTATCTGTTGATGACAGGAGGAACTCCTCTGTTTTATACGGCCTGGCAGGGAAGTATTGCCGCATTTGGTGTTCTGATTTGTTTGATTTACCTGTTTGGTTCGTACCAGAAACCCGCTTCACAGTTAAATGCCTTGAATATAGGGTTGATTCTTACTTTCTGTAGTTTTGTCTGGCCTCCCGTACTCTTGTTATTCCCCTTTATATGGTACTGCTTTTATGCTTTCCGGAGTTTGAATTTCAGGACGTTTTTTGCGACCATTATAGGTATCATGACTGTTTACCTGTTTGTTTTTGCCTGGAATATTTACCATGGTGGAATCCGGAATTTTTTCGAAATGTTGCCGCAATGGCAAGAATTTTTGGTGATACATCCTTTTTCCCTGGATTCTCTGGATATATTGGTGTTTGTCCTGTTGGCAGTATTATTTGTCATATCCGGTTTTGATATCTTTGTTTCCGGGCTCTCGGAAAAAATACGTGCAAGAACTTATCTGAAATATCTTTATTTAACGACTATTTGTATTACGGTTGTCATGAATCTTCAGAGTGAATGGAAAGCCAACTGGACATTGATTTTGTGTCTTCCGGT
>JAITTA010000159.1 GCA_031287395.1 Dysgonamonadaceae bacterium
AAAGATTCTATCCAGATTCTTTGATTTTTCGTCACCTGTTTATTCTGGCAAGAGATGAAATTCAGACCATATATGCCGATACCGCATGCATCAAAACCATTCCCTTTGATGTAATTGTACGAAAAATCAAAATAAGAGTCGGTAATGTACATGGAAACTTTGGCTCCGTTTTTATAGGTTCCCAAGACAGCAGTCTCTTCCATTTCATCGATTATCATAAGTATCTGAGTCTTTAAAATTTCGACTTCTTTTTTTGTTAATAGATTGATTGTGAGATAATAACGTAGATCTTTTGCCAAAGATGTGAATAAGAAGTCATTCAATATATAGGTCGAAGGAATTTGAATTGCAATATCCCAGAATGATTTAAATAGTTCTTCCAGTTGAGGAGGTATGATTATTTCCGAAAAGCTGGGGTATTGGGTACTATCCTGAACCAGATAAATCCATTTGAACAGGGTAAATTGAGTGAATTCTTTGTGCTTAAAATAAAAAGTCGGGTATAATATTTTCCCCACCATGTAGCAAAAACAATCAGGATCGGATTTTATGAACTGGTAACTATCCATAATATCGGCTAATGTCTGACTGTATTTGTCCAAAGGATGGTTAATTATAAACGGGCTGATATGGAAGGTATATTTATCTTCCTGGCACTTTGATATCAGGTTGTCTAATGATACTTCCATTTTTTTTGCCAGGATAATCGCTTCATCCAGGCTTAGCTGGATTTCTCCCCTCAACCTGCGGTATGCGGATTCTTTGCTTATCGGAAGATATTTCATCAATAGATCCACAGGGCGAGTATCTTTTGGTGTTTGTAACTTCAGGATCGAGATTAATTCGTTATGTAAATTTCTTTGGTTCATGGATATTATTTTACAATTAATCCTTAGATTTTAAGTAGGAGTTCTCTTTGCTGATTGAAAAAAACAGATGCGTGTAATTTTCCACTTCCGGAGATTAAAGTAGAATGTGAAATTAAAGATTCGATCCATAATTTTTGATTTTCACAAATGACAGGATCGATGCAAATCATTTGGTTTATACCGTATAAATAGATTCTGCAAATTTGGAATTGTGTTCCGGATATATAATTATAGTTTCCGTCAAAATAGGAATCGGATATATATACCAATGCTTTTTTCCCGGTTTTCGGGAAGTAGTTATTTTTTGTGATGCTCTCAATATCGTTCAGCATTAAAGAGATATCTCTTTTTAGTTCGGATACTTCGTTGGGAGTCACCAGATCAATTGCAGTAAAATAACTTATATCGTTTACCAGCGCAGAGATCATTTCGCCTCCCATAATATAGCAAGTGGGTACTTGGAGAGATTTTTCATATAATTCCTGTTGGATTTCAAATATTTTGTCCGGAATGTAAACATCTTGTAATCTTTTCGCTGTTCCGTATGTATAGGATATTTGATAAAACCATTTAAAGAAGGCATATTTGGAAATGGCCTTGTATTTGAAATAAAATGGAGGGAGTAAGGAATTTCCTGCATAGTATGACATGGTATCAGGAATTTCTTCTATATGATCGTATAAAGATTGTACCCAATACAATAGACTATAATACTTATCGAAAGGTTTATCCGTGAAAAATTGTTTAATGTGGAACGAGTAGGAGTCTTTTTTGTCTATTTCGGCTATTTTGTCCAAGGAAAGATTCAATCTTTCTGAAATACGTACGGCTTCTGCCAATGTAAATTGAATATCTCCTCTCAATCTTCTGTAAGCAGCTTCTTTGCTTAAAGGGATAATTCCGATGAGAAAATCTACTGTATTTTCCCCTTCCGGAGTATGAAGCTTGATAGAATCAATCAATTTTTCATGAATAGTTTTTCTCATTGTAAATTGTAAAATTAAATGAAGTTACAGGAATATAAATCTAAAAACAAAATTAATGCCATTTTATGTCAAAGATGTTGTTTCCCTTATGATGTTGAGTCTTATTTATAAATGCTGGAGCATGGGAAAAAGATGCATCGGGATCACAAAAAGTGTGATTTTAAAACGGATTTCATGATAGGTATGGAAAAATTAATAAGCCTGAAATAATTAATGCATCAGTTGATCCCCAGAAAAGATACCAAAAGATAAATCAAAGCAGCCAATATCGCACTTACGGGTATAGTTAATATCCAAGCCCAGAGTAAGTTGATTGTGATTCCCCAACGAACGGCCGTAAGCCTCTTTACAGCACCAACCCCCCTGATCGCTCCTGTAATAGTATGCGTCGTACTTACAGGTATCTTGAGTATTTCAGTCAGGAATAGAGTCAATGCACCTGCAGTTTCGGCACAAACCCCTTCCAGGGCTGTTACTTTTGTGATTTTACTTCCCATCGTTTTTACGATGCGCCATCCTCCCATCATGGTACCGATGCCGATGGCTCCAAAGCAGGTAAATGCAATCCAGTCGTGCATATCGTGCATATCGTGCATTACAAGGTATGAAGGCATGTTATGAATAGCATCCGTATTACAGATCGTGATGACCGCAATACCGATGATGCCCATTACTTTCTGGGAGTCGTTCATCCCGTGTCCCAGACTGAAAAGCCCGGAAGAAAGCAACTGTAATCTTTTGAATGTTCTTTCTGCCTTTCTTGCATTTGTTTTCCGGAAGGCCCATAATATTCCTAATGTAATGAGCGAGGAGATGATCATCCCAATCAGCGGAGCAAGAACGATAAAAGAAGCGATTTTCATGATTACGGATGTATGGATGGATTGGAATCCGTTGGCACAGATGGCCGCTCCGGCAAATCCTCCGATCAAAGTATGGGAAGAGGAGGATGGAATCCCAAGACGCCAGGTAAGCAAATTCCATATAATGGCGGCTATCAATCCTGCCAGAATAATAGGAAGGGTAATGTAATTTTCCAGGACTACTTTTGAAACCGTATTGGCAATCCCGAATTCACCGATAACATATTTGGCAATGAATAAAGCGATAAAGTTAAATGCAGCAGCCCAAAGCACTGCCTGGAACGGAGAGAGTACACGAGTTGAAACAATTGTTGCAATAGAATTGGCTGCATCGTGAAATCCGTTGATAAAATCGAAAATAATTGCCAGAACAATAATTATAATAAGTAATGTCATATTTACCAATTATTTACGCGTATTTTATGAAAATGGTTTTTAATACCTTTCCGGTATTATTGATTTTATTTGCTGTTTTTTCCAATTCCTGAATGATTTCTTTCAGTTTGATTAGTTCCGAAGCATTTGTCTCTTCTTTAAAAAGAGTCATAATTCCATTTTCGTAAATGACATCGGCTTCTTCTTCCAGTCTTTTGATTTCTTTATAATGTTGACGTAGCCGTTGATCCGTTTTTTTTATGTGTTCTAGTTCTATAATTGCTTGTCGAATTTCAATGGTTCCTTTATAAATAATTTCTGCCAGTTGCCGGGTACAGTTTGGAATTTGTCTCGGACCGTATAACAGCACTTTCTGGGCAGCTCGGTTGATAGCATCAATCACGTCGTCCATCTCATCAGCAAGGGCGTTGATATCTTCCCGGTCGAACGGAGTAATAAATGTTTCATTTAAAGCCTTCAAAATTTTTCCGGTAATTTTGTCTCCTTTGACTTCTTCTACTTTTATTAACTTACAAATCTCATTTCTTTCGTTAATGGTTTCCAATTCAAAAAGTTCCTTTAATAAAGTAGATGATGAAACAAGAATTGTAGTTGTCTCTTTCAGTAAAGGGAAGAATTTAACATCTTTTGGAGTGAATAAACTCAATAATGTATTGATTTTCATTTGTATATGTGATTATTATAAAAAAGTTATGCTTGATTACTTGATTTATAAAATTTTATAAATCAAATAATTAAACAAAGATCTGTAAAAAATTCTGCTTTTGATATCACGTTTACTTCGATTGAATTTTGCTACAAATTTATAAATTTTTTTTTATTTTTTATTTTTTTGACGATATATCATCCATATTGAATATTATTTATTTGAAAGAAATCAGTTTCAGACTGATCAAAACGACTAAAAGCATTACTCCGACATCAGCAGCAATGGCAATGACCAAGTTACTGTAACCCAAAAAAGCAAGGATAATGAATAATATCTTTATGAAAATTGCTCCGATGGTGTTTTTCCTGATTGTAGAGACCGTGTTTCTACTTAGTCGTATCAAAAAGGGAAGCAGGGATAACTTATCGTTCATCAGTGCTACATTGGCCACCTCTATGGCTGTGTCGCTTCCTGCAGCTCCCATTGCAATTCCGACCGTCGCTTTTGCCAGAGCAGGGGCGTCGTTTACTCCATCGCCCACCATCGCCACCGATTGGTATTGATTCAATAAATTTTGTATTACGTTTGATTTGTCTTGAGGAAGTAATTCCCCGAAAACAGTATCAATACCCACTTGCGATGCGACATACGTGCCGGCTTTTTTATTGTCGCCGGTGAGTATTACGGGTTTGATGTTGAGATTTTTTATTTGTTCGATGGTATTGAAACTGTCCGGTTTGATTTCATCAGTGAGAGCGATAATCCCCTTTACTTCATTATTGCAACTGACAATGACGCTTGTTTTACCTTCGTTTGAGAGCTGTTCCAGAGTTTCTTCGACCTTTTGGGTAACCGGATGGTATTGTTCTATAAAATGGAGTTTGCCTACTAACACTGTTTTTTTGTCGCATACCATGCAGGTCGCTTTGGCCCCTTTTCCTACGATACTTTCGAAATGCTTGATTACGTGAGGTTCATATCCCTGAGACCGGGCATATTCCACGATAGCTTGGGCCAGCGGATGTTCGGAGAAAATTTCCGTTCCTGCACCACAGGCTAATAATTCTTCCATATCCGTTCCGTTCATCGGGATAACATCCGAGACGACCGGATTACCATATGTGATGGTTCTGGTCTTGTCGAATCCGATGGCCTTGATGCCGGATAAGGCTTCAAGATACTTTCCTCCTTTTATCAATATTCCCTTGGTAGATGCATTCCCCATTGCTGCATAAATAGCTATTGGAGTAGAGATTACCAGCGCACAGGGACAGGCGATTACCAGGATGGAGATAGCCTGGTTAAGCCACTGATTTGCATCCTGGCCTAATATAAAAACAGGAACGGTGAACAACAAAACAGACAAAACGATCACTATAGGAGTATAAATTCGTGCAAATTTCTGAATGAACTTCTGGGTTTCGGACTTATTTTCTTGAGCTTTATAAGTCAATTCGATTATTTGTGCAAAAGTGGTGTCGTTTGCGGACTTTGTAGTTTTAATTTCTACGAATCCGTTTTTATTTAAGGTTCCGGCGAACACGGAATTTCCGATTGTTTTGACTTTCGGTATCGGTTCTCCGGTAATGGAGGATTCGTCGATTGACGTACTGCCCGATTCGACAATTCCGTCCAGAGGAATCATATCGTGTGGTTTTACCTGTATGATCGTTCCGACTGCGATTTTTTCTATCGGTATCGGTTCCCCTGTTTCTTTCAGTACGGCTGTTTTAGGTGAATTTTTCACAAGATTATCCAGAGCCGACATGCTGTTTTCGATGCCGATATCCTCCAATTTTTCACCAAGGACATATAATACGATGACTACGGCGGTTTCGGAATATTCATTCAGATAGAATGCCGCAATAACAGCGATAAGCATCAGGAGATTGATACTTGCAAAATCCAGTATGAAAAGTGATTTTATCCCGTTCCATAATACCCTGTAACCGATGATCAATGTAAAAGTCCCATAGATAAAAGGAGAATAAGGTAGTGGAATTTCAATTCCCGTAACAGCCAGAATCTCCAAAGTAACAACAAGTACAACTACGACCAGCAGGAATATAAATTTTTTATCCGAAAGAGGTAACTTCATGATCTTGAGTTTTGTCGCATCTTTGAAAAATCAAAGGTAGGTATTTTTTCTCAAAATGAAAATCCTGTATAGGAATCAATTCATATGCAGGATTGTATAATTGAAAATGAATATTATTTGATGACTTCTATTTTCACAGGATTTGCATAATCGGTCCAGAATTGTTCCGCCTGAGCCGGAGTCATTTCACCATTGTATTGAAATATCCGGTAATTCAACCGGTATTTTTTACCTGCTTCCAGAGTCCAGTCGATATCTTTGGTAGGTGCAAAGTTCATAAATGCGTCTCCCCGTCCTCCATTGGCATTCTGGTCCCAGATTCGTAGAGGTTCGGGGGCATTGTAATTGTTGGGGTGACTCATAAACAGGATTCCGGCTTTCCCATTTTTACATTCTCCGGTGAGGTAAATCCAACGGGCTTTGGTTCCATCGATTTCCGGGCGGTTTTTCCCCTCGGAAGTCAACATAATACTGTTGTCTTTAGTCCACACCTCCGTAGCGCGAATAGAAAATCCAGCATAACGATACGCCTTCAGTATTACCGGAAGCGTTGTATTGGGATGAAGTTCGGATCCGAAATCCCATAGAAATCCCATTCCTTTCGGTTGATTCCAGACTTTGACATCCCAGATTTCTTCCATGATTTCCTTTGCCTGGCTTTCCTGGTTTCCGGGGAAGATATAATGTCCCTGGAGAGCTTTGAATCCTGTAAAGACAGGACCTTCCGTTTTTTCTTTGAAGGATTCGAATTTGACTGTCCCTTTTCGGTCGCGAAGGTTCCAGAGGTCATAAATCTCGCCGTTATATTCCAGCTTAGTCCAGGGATTCCAGATACCATAGTGGTGATAATGATCTTTCGGTTGAATGGTTGTCAAAGTATCTCCAGCCGGCGACCAGGCCGGATGAATAAATCCGCTGCGTTTGTAAGCCGTATCTATACCTGCAGGGGGATAAACGGTGCGATATTGATACTGAATGACGGGCATTGAACTTTCTTTCAGGATTAAGCCTCCGTTTTTGTCTTCCAGATGCATTTTCTTTTTTCCGGTTTGAGGTTTATTTTTTGTTTTTACCAGGAAAATCCGGGTTGTATTTGCCGGAGTTCTCCCGGATAAAATCCAGTAAAGTCTGGTTCCATCGGAAAGTTTTTCCAATTGACATTCTGTTTTTACCTTTTTACCGTTGATTAGTTCCGCCAGTTCGATTCCTTCCGGGTCTGCCGTTTGCGTTTGCTTCCATTGTAAACAAACGATAGAATTTTCACGCGTATAATTATCGGAATTCACTTTCAGGGTGATGATTTCTTCTGCCTGAAGTTGTGTAAAGACAAACGACATGAGAGCCATTGATGCAATGGTGTGTGATATTTTCATTACTATATATTAAAAAGTATCTATTTATTAATTTCTTCTGTATTGTTTAATAAAAATGGTAGGGTGGACGTTGGGGACGGGCCAACATCGTATTGGCTTCATCGTCGTTTTTGAACCGTTCCGTGATAGGATCCCAGTATAATTTCCGTTTGAGTTTCATGGCGATGTGTTGTAATAAACATGCAGAACAGGAACGGTGGGCCACTTCCGCCGGAGTAATATTCGGTTTACCGGTACGTATGCTTTCCAGCCAGTTTCCATGATGATCCGTACTTTTGTATAAATGCACATCATTGTCCGTCAATGGAGCGAGTAGCTTCGGATCGGAAGCAACCAGGGCCTGTGAGCTTTTGTTCGTTGAAGGATCGTTTGCAGACGCGGAATAATTACCCCGGCAGACAAAAATCCATCCGTTGGTACCGGTAAAGAGTACTCCGTTGGGTTTCTCTTTGCTCTCAGTCACACCATATACGCGTACTCCGTTGGAATAAAGCATTTCAGTAGAAAAGTCTCCATGTACGTTCCATAAACCGGATGCAGGAAAGCTTGCTGTTCCTGAAATTTCGACCGGTCCGCTATGTTCCGTATCCATTGCCCAGTGAGCGATATCGAAGTGGTGGGATCCCCATCCGGTAATCATTCCCGCACCAAACTGTTCGCATCGAAGCCATCCGGGACGTCCGTATCCCTCTTGGGGGTGAACACGATCGACGGTATAAGGAACATAAGGAGTCTGTCCCAACCAGGCGTCATAATTGAAACCTGCAGGAACCGGCATTTCCAGAGAGTTTCCTCCTGCCGGGTCACCGGGCAGACGGACTTCAATGCGTTGAAGTTTGCCGATACGCCCGCTTCTTACCAGTTCACAAGCAAAGCGGAATTGTTCCATAGAACGTTGTTGACTGCCGATTTGCAGAATACGTCCGGATTTATTCACTTCGTTACTCATGGCTCTCCCTTCTTCTATGGTTAAAGAAGTCGGTTTTTGGAGATACACGTCTTTCCCTGCTCTCACGGCATCGATGGCTTGTGCTGCATGCCAGTGGTCCGGGGTGCTGATAAGTACGGCATCGATATCTTTATCAGCTAAGAGATCGCGATAATTTTCATATGTTTTTACACTTTTGTAGCTTGTATTTAATTTTTTTGTGTAAGTATTTTCTACTAATTCTTTCGCTTTTGTAAGTCTGTGTGCGTCCACGTCGGATAAGCCGACAATACGGACATCGTCGTATTTCCAGACTCCCGGCATGTCGTGATCGCGGGAAATCCGCCCACAGCCGATAGCGCCGATGTTGATTCTATTGGATGGAGCATTCATTCCGAAAACGGAGGAGGGTAGAATCGTTGGTGCGACAATAAATCCTAAACTTGCAGTCAATGATTGGCGGAGAAATTTTCTTCTTCCGTTGTCTTTTTCGTTTTTCATATGGCTTATATATTAGATTTTATTTAATCACCCATTTCAGACCACCCAGGATATGTTCTATATAGTTGGGTTCCGAGTAATCGGAAGGAGCATGTCCCAGAGCGGTGTACCATTGTCTTCCTCCGTCGAAATCATTACACCATACGCAGGGAAATACTTTCCCGAAGGTGTTTGGCATGGGTTTGGACGATTTATAATCGGGTGAAGAAAAATCGGAGACCATCAGTATTCTGACAGTCGGATTTATCTCTTTCATAAAATACAATTCATCTTTTGTTATCCTGACCGCCGGTTGATTTTGGGTGGAAGGGTGGGAGGCATCCGTTACCCTTACTGCAAACTCCTGAAATGGAGGATGAAAGTCGAATGTACAACCCAACATTTGTTTAAACCAATCCCAGTTTCGTTCTGTTCCACAGGCAGAGTGTACGCCCACAAAACCTTTGCCGGAACGAATGTAATTTACAAATCCGTCACGTTCTTCCCGGGTGTCGAATACGTCGTTATTGGTGTTGGAAAAGACAACCGCATGGTATTTCCGAATCTCTTTTGAGTTGAATATAGCCGAATTTGTAGTGGTATCTAATTGAAAGCCTTCCTTT
>JAITTA010000168.1 GCA_031287395.1 Dysgonamonadaceae bacterium
TAGTTAAAATTTTTACAACTTTTGTCTTTGTGTCCAATATGGCTAGTCCGCCGTTGTGTATTCCAATATAAAGGAGGTCTTTATCTGCTCTGTAACAAATGGATTTTTGATTGTATCCGATTTTCGATTTTGAATCAGGTTGATACATGTAACGGGAGAATTGTCTGGTGTTCAGGTTCAGACAATTCAGAGTTCCACCCTCCGTGCATACCCATAGATTTCCATGTTTATCTTCGGTCATCATGCTTACATACGGGAAACTCAGGTGGTCCGGAATTGTAGAATTGGGTTCGTAAAATTGAAAAATGTCGGCTTCGGGGTTGAAGTAATTGATTCCCCCGAAGTAAGTACCTACCCAAATTGTGCCTTGTTCGTCTTTGTACAGGGAAAATACAGACGAGTGGCTCAGGCTATGCGAGATATTATCATTGTTTATATATTGTTTCCATTGTTTTGTCTTCGGGTTGAATTGATTTAATCCGTAAAAGGTAGCTATCCACATATTTCCGGTATCATCTTCCACGAAGTTTCTTACCTGGTTGTTAGACAAAGAATTTGTTCCCTGAAGGTGTTGGTAATTGACAATGTGTTCTGATGTATGATCAATCATGAATACTCCTTCCTGAGTCCCGATCCATAAATTTTCGTTTTTGTCTTGGTAAATACTGTTGACATGGATTTTTTCTATAACAAATTTTTGTTTATCGGGGTTTTTTCCCGATACGGAAACTAATCCCTGATTTGTCCCTATCCAGATAGTTCCGTCTTTTGCAGGGTATACGGAAGATATATTCGTGATGTTTTTATTTAAAGTTATGTATTCTTTCAATTGTTTTGTCCTTTCGTCGTACTGCATGATGCAAGATTTGACGACTACCCATAGCATGTCATGTGCGTATGCTATCGCATTCACATTTTTACGGTGGATGTTTTCAAATTTTTGAGTATAGGTGTCGTAACGTACGAGATCCTGTTCATTCTGTAAATACATGGCTCCGGACTTATTTCCACAGATATTGTATATGGTATTTCGGGAAAGGCCCGGAAGATGCCAGGAAGGTCTGAAAACTTCGATTTCTCTTCCGTTATACCGGTTAAGTCCTTCAGTGGAACCGAACCACATAATGCCGAGTTCGTCCTGGTATATGGACATGATATTTATCTGAGATAAGCCGTCTTTCGCCCCTATGTGATAAAAATAAATGTTGTTTGCATTTGAATGTACATATTGGCTAATTAATAAAAATAGCAATATAAGTTTTTTCATTTGTATAATCCTTTATGCAATTTTTATAATTTAGTTTTCGGTCAATGTTAACCAGATATCGTTTTAAGGCTTAAAGATAAATAAAAAATTGTAATATTTTGGAAAAAGTATAAAATAACTATCTTTGTACAAATAATAACAAAGTGAATGTTTATGAGAATTCTTGCTTTTATTTGTTTTTTTATTTTCCTGTTTGGAAGTGCATGTACGAATTTGAATCAGAAATCCAACAAAAAACCCTTGTCGATGATAAATCTTGATAAGAATATTGTACAACAAACGATGGACTCTCTGAATGCGCGTTATACCGACCTTGATGCGGAACGTGCGGAAAAGGGTCTCTCGCAGATGGCTGCATTGTGGACTGAAGAAGATGGTAATCCCGGCGCTTTTATTTCTTTTTGTCTGGAAAATTATGTGAATGAAGACGGAGAACGGGAAACTTTGTTCAATAGTCTTTCGGATAAGATTGAATTGATTACGGGTTATTTCCATAAAATTGATGTCGGATTGAAAGCTCCCCTGCATTTGGCCGGCGGGGAATTGAATGTTGTTGACCGGGAAATGGGAGGATATGATGTATCGGCTCATTTCAGAGAGGATATGTTTACCAATAAACTGGCTTTTACCGTGATTCTGAATTTTCCGTCTTATAATCTTCAGGAGAAACAACAGTTGGGAGAGAAATGGACCGGCTTACAATGGGCTTATGCCCGCATGGGGGATTGGTTTGCTTCCAGAATCCCGGCAGAAATACAACAATCCGTTTCGAATGCTCTGACAACTGCCGACACCTATATTTCGGATTATAATATTGTAGTCGGATCTTTACGTAATGATGCCGGGGATACTTTATTTCCGGAGGGTTTGAAACTGATTTCTCATTGGGGGTTGAGAGATGAACTGAAGTCGAATTATGCTGATAAAACGCTCGGATTGGAAAAGCAACGGTTGATTTATACGGTGATGAAACGGATTATTAATCAGGAGATTCCGGAAAGAGTTGTCAATAAGGACGATGTCCAATGGAACCCGGTTAGTAATCAAGTCTATGAAAATGGGAAGGAAATACAGGTAACTCCCGAACCGGATACCCGTTACAAGGTTTTTCTCAATAATTTTCTGGCTTTGAAGGCCGAAGATCTGTATACTCCTTCTCAGCCGACTTATATCCAACGGGCATTCGATGGAAATATGGAATTTTCGAAAGAGGAAGTGAGGGATATGTTTACCCGTTTTATCTCGTCGGAGCAGGTGAAACAGGTTGCCGGGCTGATTAAACAAAGATTAGGCCGCGAACTGGAGCCTTTCGATATCTGGTATGATGGTTTTAAATCCCGTAGTTCTATTTCAGAGAGTGACTTAACAGGTAAGACTAGTAAACTCTATCCGGATGCTAAATATTTTGAACGGGATTTACCCGGTATTATGAATCGGTTGGGGTTTTCTGCTGCAGAATCACAACGGATTTGTGATAAGGTACAGGTCGATGCTTCCCGGGGTGCCGGGCATGCCTGGGGTGCCGTAATGAAAGGAGATAAGGCCCGTTTGCGTACACGTATCCCGGATTCGGGAATGGATTATAAAGGATACAACATTGCCATGCATGAGTTTGGACATAATGTGGAACAAACGATCAGCCTTTATGATGTCGATTATTACATGATGAATGGAGTGCCGAACACGGCATTTACAGAGGCATTGGCTTTTATTTTTCAGAAACGGGATCTGGAAGTTCTTGGAATCAAGGGAGATAATCCTCAGAAGGATTTTTTCATGGCTCTCGATATTTTCTGGGGATGTTATGAAATTATGGGGGTATCGCTGGTGGATATGGCGGCATGGGAATGGTTGTATGCTCATCCTGATGCAACTCCTGCTCAATTGAAAGAAAATGTGATCCGGATTGCCCGTGAAATCTGGAATGAATATTATGCTCCGGTATTAGGAGAGAAAGATTCGCCTATTCTGGCTATCTACTCGCACATGATAGATAATCCGCTCTATCTCGCGAATTATCCGATGGGACATTTGATTGAATTTCAATTGGAAGAACACCTGAAAGGCAAATCGTTTGCAACCGAGGTCTTGAGAATTTACCGTATGGGACGTTTGGCTCCTCAACTTTGGATGAAGAATGCTACCGGTCGTGAATTGAGCATCGAACCGATGTTACAAGCGGTAAAGAATGCCGTAGAAAATTTGAAATAAATATTCTTTTACGTTGGAATCGAATTGATTCTGGCTTGGTGTCGTCCTCCCTCAAAGGCTGTATTCAGGAATGTATCCAGGATTTTTTCGGTTTCATTCATCGAAAGGAATCGTCCTGGAAGAGTCAATATATTTGCGTCATTGTGGAGACGGGCAAGATAGGCCAGTTCCGCATTCCAACAGAGAGCGGCGCGGATGCCGGGATGCTTGTTTACCGTCATGTTGATGCCGTTTCCACTTCCGCAAATAGCAATTCCGGGATACACTTCGTTTCTTTCTACCGCATTGGCTAGAAAGTGTCCGTATTCGGCATAATTGCTGCTGGTGGGAGAATCCGTCCCAAAATCAATATAAGCAATTCCCTTTTTATCAAAAACGGATTTAATAAATTCTTTCAGGTGATAACCTGCGTGATCGGATGCTAAACCTATCATATTATAACATTGATTTTACCTGGTTGTAAACATTTTGTCCCGTAAACCCTAATTTTTCGTCGAGCACTTTGTATGGAGCAGAGAATCCGAATGATTCCAATCCCCAGATTTTCCCGTTGGCTCCGACGAGTCCCTGCAGGTTAACCGGAAGTCCTGCCGTCAATCCGAAGATTTTTTTCCCGGGAATGATGACGGAATCCTGATACTCCTGACTTTGACTACGGAATAGTCCTTCGGACGGAATAGAAAC
>JAITTA010000180.1 GCA_031287395.1 Dysgonamonadaceae bacterium
CCATCTCCCCAACTGAATGAAAATATTCTATCACGAAGAATCGTTACGCAGGGATGGAATCAGAATCAATTTAAATATGGATCGCTTAAAAGACAATTTGATGCATATGTTTTTATCAGGGAGAACGTCCTGAACCAAAACATTGAGCGATGTCCATCTTGTTATTTAAGGGAAAGGTTAGACGAAAGGGATAAAAGATATTATTCTTTTTAAAATGAAAGACAAAATAGAGTTACTGACCCGGATTGCAAGATTCCTGATTTTACGTGGTAGTTTTACTGGTAATATCGGATTGTTACAAGGAAAACTCGGTATTTGTATTTTTTTCTACCGATATGCCCGGTTTACCGGAAAACAGCATTATTTCGATTTCGCCAATAACCTGATCGATGAAATATACGATGAAATCTGTTTGTGTAACACGAAAGATTTCAGGGACGGTTTGGCCGGTATTTGCTGGGGCGTAGAATACCTCGTCAGGAATGATTATGTCGATGCCGATGCCGATGTCGTTCTTGCAGATTTGGATGTTCAAATACTGAAAAACGACGTCAGGGCAATGACCGATCCGGGTCTGGAAACCGGATTGGACGGTCTGGCCCATTATGTGCTCGGCAGATGTTTTAATAAGGAAAGCCGCTTGTTTACAACAAAGGAATACATTGCAGATCTCATAGAAAGCATGCAGAAAAATCAGGGTTCTGAGGAATTAATACACCAATTGATAAACCTCAAAGAAGACAGGAAAGTCCGGTATTCGTTTGATATTCTGGACAGAATAGCGAATAAAAGCAAATGGAAAAAAGATGATTTACCCGAAAAACACACGATTGGAATAAGTGATAACGGATTGACGGGAATTGCAATCAATTTGCTGAACAAGATTGAGCCGTGAAAAGGAAGAAGATTTTCATTATCAATAGAATTAGTAGGTCTACTTCCTATGGTATAGGAACTTACGTTTCCCAATTAACTGATTGTCTCCGGCAGACGTTGATTGAATTCGAGGTTGTTAACTTATTCTCCGACGGAAACGAAATGAAGGTAGAAGAAATGGACGGATACCGGCAAATAACGATCCCTGCCGTAAATATCATTAAAAAGAATAACCTGCACTATTATACCCGGAGCGTGATCTGTTTACTGAAAGAATTTACTCCACCTGAATCCGATTGCGAGTTGATATTTCATCTTAACTTTATGAATTATGAGCATCTTGTGAAAGAGTTGAAGAAAGCATTCAGGTGCAAAATGATTCTTACGGTGCACTATACCAACTGGAGCTTCGCATTATCGGGAGATTATAAAAGTCTTGTGAGGATATTGAACACCCGAAAAAAAGAATTAAATGGTTTTGAAAAAAAGATAGCAAATGATTTCAGGGAAGATATCAGGATGATTAACCGATGCGACCGCTTGATTTGCATTGCCCGACACTCTTTGGATTCTTTTATTGAAAATTCAAATATCAATAAAAAAAAATGTTTTATCATAAATAATGGTTTACGGGATGAATACAAAAAATATTCCGAGGATAAAAAGTGGTCGGTACGGAAAAAATATTTTATAGGTCAATCTACAAAAGTAATCCTTTTTGCCGGAAGACTTGATCCTGTAAAGGGGGTTGAGTATTTAATAAAATCGTTCAAGAGAATAGTACGAAAACATCCGGACAGCCTTCTTATCATAGCAGGGGAAGGCAGTTTTAACCTACTGCTCAAGGACTCCGGAGACTGCTGGACAAAAATCATTTTTACAGGTAAACTGGAGAAAAAACAACTCTACGAGTTTTATCAGATAGCAGATGTAGGAGTTGTTCCCTCGATTCATGAGGAATTCGGATATGTGGCAATAGAAATGATGATGCACCGACTGCCTGTCATAGTGACGAATACGGGAGGCCTGGCTGAAATTATAGACGACAAGGTGACCGGGTTGAAAGTCCCGGTTGTAGAAAAAGGAGACAGGAATAGAGTCCTTGATATTGCCCTGTTGTCGAAGAAAATAAAATTGTTAATTGAAAATCCCGGGTTCGCGAGGATTTTAGGCGAAAATGGGCGAAAAAATTTTTTGGAGCAATATGAACTGAAATCTTTTCGAGAAAACATGTTGAATTTTTATTCGAAATTATAATAACCGATTCATGTATAAAATCCCTTCAATATCATTTTGTATCACCTGCAAGAACCGTTTTCACCAAATAAGTCAGACATTACGAAAAAATCTGGATGACAATTATCTGTATAGGAGTTTGATTGAATTTATACTGGTTGATTTCGGCAGTACCGACAGATTACGGGAATGGATAAGAAATAATTTCATGGAAGATATCCGGAGTGGTTATCTAAAATATTACTATACGGAAGCACTGCCGTTCTGGCATGCCTCTGTAGCCAAGAATACTTCACACTTATTGGCGAATAACGAAATTACAGTCAATCTTGATTGTGATAATTATACCGGAAATTTCGGAGGTCGTTTCCTGATACGTCAATTTATCAAGTATCCTGTAAATTGCCTGATTCACCAGTTTGGGGGCCTTCCCTACGACGGCTCTTTCGGGCGTATCGGCGTGAGAAAAAAACATTTTATTGAAATCGGAGGATACGACGAAAACTTCGAGCCTATGCTGTATCAGGATGAAGACTTAATGAACCGGTTAAGAGCAACCGGGTTCATTTATATACCTGTTCCCGATTCAAGGTATAATCGAGCGATTCGTAACACAAAAGAAGAAGGTATCGTTTTTACGAAATCGAAATTGGAATGGTACGAGATGTACCGGGTTAATAAAAACCGGTCCGAAGAGAATATCAAAAACGGAAATTTCGTCGCTAATTGTGGAAACTGGGGCATAAAAGACAATATTTATGATATCTATGGAAAAGGAGTAAGTGGGTTATTATAAATTGCAGTAAAATTTCAAGATCACTCCGTGATTTGCAGGAACTTTGCATTCGATGTATGAATCGGGATTCAAAGCGGTATTTATTTTTTCCCCGGAAAATAAATTCGTTGCCATAATCTTATTTGAGGATTTGATTTTCATGTATTCGAAAGCATGCGCCGGTAAAAATACGGCTGTATTACTATCTTCATCGTCAAAATTTGCAATGATCAGCAGAATCTCTTCTTCCGATTGCCTCATAAAGGCGAATTGTTTCTCCGGATTCAAATTCGGATTATTGTAATTGGTATACATCAGGTCGTAGGAAACTCCGTTGGAAATTGCCTTTTCCTCATGACAAAGATTTAATAATTTATGATAGAAATTTCGGATTTCCTTTTGTTCTTTTGTCAGATTTTTTGTTCCGAATTGTCCGTCATTGTACCATTTTCGAAGCGATTCGACACTCCAGTAATCAAAAATACTGGTTCTGCCGTTTTTGCCGCTGAATCCTTCCGCGTCCATTCCGCGTTCTCCCAGTTCCTGGCCGGAGTACACCATCAATGGGTTGGTATATAAAGCAGCTGCTACCACCATTGCCGGAAAAGCTTTCTTCGGATTACCGGCAAAAAAATCCGAAGCGATGCGTTGTTCGTCATGATTTTCGAGAAAATACAACATTTTATCCCGGATGTCATCTAAGGATTGCCAGCAGTGTGTGATGGCCGCTGCGCTTTGTTCGCCTCTGATGATCCTGCGTAAAGTATCGTACAAACCGACTTTGTCATACAGGTAGTCGAATTTGCCATCCCAAATAAATGCCCTGTAAGCATCAGGATTGTAGATTTCTGCAATAAAATCGATGTTTTGGTATTTTTTCTTTACTTGAGGAATAACCCAGCCCCAAAATTCCACGGGCACCATCTCTGCCATATCGCAGCGGAAGACATCTGTCTTTTTCGAGGCCCAGAATAATAGTATTTGTAACATTTTATGCCAGGTATCGGGTACCGGGTTAAAATGACAGTGGTGTCCACCCAAGTAATCGATTCCATAGTTCAATTTAGTGGTTTCATACCAGTCGTAGATTCCGGGATGAGCATCGAACCGGTCGTTCCCTGTTGCTTTAGCAGGATATTCTTCATATTTGATCCCGTTGTGATCGGATAAATCGAAGTCCGGCGACCATTTCTGTCCCGGAATATAATAGAAATTATTGTTTCTGTCGAAAGAGGTATGAGGGTTGTCGTTTTCACCCAAGTCGCAGATGCCTTTAGGTTTTACGTCCGATCGGTATTGGCGGGCAACATGGTTAGGAACAAAATCTATAACAACTTTTAATCCTGCCTGGTGTGTCCGTTCTATCAGGGATTCGAATTCCCGCATTCGTTCGGAAACCTGGGTGGCCAGATCCGGATCAATATCAAAATAATCTTTGATGGCATAGGGAGAACCCGCCATGCCTTTCACCACAGCCGGGTGATCTTTTGCAATTCCCTGTTCCGAATAGTCTGTTTTAGTTGCGTGTTCAATCAGGCCGGTGTACCAGATATGAGTATATCCCATTTTTTTTATTTCCGCCAAGGCTTTTTTAGAGAAATCAGCCAATTTTCCCGAGCCGTTTTCTTCAATTGTTCCATTTGGTTTGTTGGTTGCATTGGTATTGCCAAACAGGCGGGGCAGCACTTGATAGATCTGTATTTTCATGTTTTAAATTATAATTTAAAAAGGCGAACCTATCGGCCCGCCTTTTCTTCATATTGATAGTTAGCGATTAATATCTATCCCTACCATAACCTCCGCCGCGATTGTTGTTGAATTCGCGTCTTGGTCTTTCTTCTCTCGGACGAGCTTCGGATACAGAGATTGTCCTTCCGTCGAATTCAGCTCCATTCAATTCTGCAATAGCTTTTGCTGCGGCAGTGTTGTCATCCATTTCAACGAATCCATAACCTTTAGATCTTCCGGTCATACGATCGGTAACAACTTTAGCTGAAGTGATGTTTCCATACTCTTCGAAAAGATTTGATAAATCGGCATCGTTTACCTTGAAACTCAAACCTGCAATAAAAATGTTCATTCTGTAAAAAAATAAAAATGTAAATAAATAAAATAACCAGATGAGGAATTATCGCAGTGAAATAACAAAAAAACGAAGTAAAACTCGAAAAATGGAAATATCTCTGTTATAAAGTACTCATATGTCGCGGCAAAGATACTTGAATTAGTTGAATATACAAGTTTTTTTATAAAAAAAAATGAAAGAAGTGATTTACTTGTCAAAAATACCGGTCAGGAATTTTGATAATTCTTCTCCTCTCAGATTTTGCGCAACGATAATTCCTTGCGGGTCGATGAGGTAATTCTGGGGAACTGCCCGGATACCGTACATCACAGCAACTTCGTTACTCCAGGACTTCAGGTCGGAGACTTGAGGCCAGGTCAATCCGTCTTTTTCGATGGCATTGATCCAAGCTGTTTTCCCTTTTTTATCATCAAGAGAAACCCCCAGGATTTCGAATCCTTTGTCCTTGTATTGAGCATACGCCTTAACTAAATTTGGGTTTTCCGCGCGGCAAGGGCCACACCAGGAAGCCCAGAAATCGAGTAGAACATATTTTCCCCGGAAATCAGACAATTTTACCGGACGATCATTGGGGTCGTTCTGTGTGAAATCGGGAGCAGTATTTCCGACCTTGATGTTTTTTTCGGCGTTGATCCGTTGAGCAAAGGCTTTGCCATCACGCGTATCACGGTGTTTTTTATTGATAGCGTTGAAGATGGGTTCTATTTCCTTGACGTTGAAGTTGTTTGTTCCTGCTTCGGATAGAGCGACGATACTGAAGAACGAATCCGGATGATTTTTCGCGTATTGTTTCTGTTTGTTTGCCCGTTCGTCGAGTAAGGCGCGGTATTCCCGGTTCAGTGCATTGGTAAAAGTCGTATCTTTTTGTTGTTCAGGCGAAGCCGCGGCATATTTTTTATTCATTTTAGCAGCCAGATCCTGTACCTGTCCGCCGACTTTTTGCAGGTAATCCAGGTGGGCGGCATTGATGGGAGAATTTTGAAATACAATGTTTTGCAAGGAATCGGGAGATTGTAACTTTACTGTTCCGGGTTCCAGATACAAATAGTAAATATGATTGGCTTGCGCCGCCGGAATCATTCCTTGTCCGGAATAATCCAGGATCAGTCTGGAAGCAGCGGGTCCGCCGATGAGTCCTTTAAAAGAAAACGTTCCTTTATCCAGGAATGTGGAATCGTTATGTTCTTCTCCACTCCAGTAACTGAAATAGATTTTAGCCGGAGCATTCAGGTTTCCGATCTTACCTTCCAGGATAAACGTTTTATCTTGTGCTTGTCCGAATGTAGATAACAAGCAGCATACTACTAAGATAATCAAATGTTTCATATGTGCAGAATTTATTTTATTGTAAATCTTTTCTTATGTAAATGTCGACGGGTTCTCCTTCAAATCCGTCGATTGTTTGAACAATCTCGCCGTTATGTCCTACCGAGATATCCAGCCAATGTAAGCGACCGTTTTCTCCGACCGCGATCATCTCCGAACTGACTGTTTTCAGCATGCTTACATTGCTTGCAAATTGGGCGGAAATCGGTTCTATGCTTTCGTTCAACGGATTGTACTTATATACTTTGTTTCCGGAAGTAAAATAGAAAACTTCCAGACCCGGTAATAAGATCCATTTGGTGTCGTCTCGAATCAGGTCGGGACGGGAGAATTCCCTTTTGTATTGGGTAATTACCATTTGGCCTCCGGTAGAAAATTTCAACTCCTGTATTTTTCCTGCATTATCCTTTCCGAAGAGGTAAAATGCCGAATTGGATGGCAATAAGGTAATCAGTTCCAAACCTCTGTTTGCCGGGTCGAAAACGGGCGGTGGACCGGGCATTGCCGTGGCGTCGAAGAAAAGTCTTCCCGGAGGAATGAAGCAGATCAAAGACTTTTTCACCGGGTTGTAACCCCATACGAATGTTTTATCGGGACTGGCGGCCAGGACGGGAGCCACTTCGTAATCGCCTTGTATCGGAGTTCCGAAGTAGCCGTAAGCAGGACTCAGGTAATAAGTTTCGAAAGCTCCGGTATAAAATTTGCCGTTGACAACGCCACACATGGTGGCATCGTCTCTCGGAATGAATGGACCGGCTGCAATTTCACCTTTGGGTATCGAGAAAAAGTTTTCCCGGAAAAATTTGATACGGGTCATATTGCTGGCGTCAATCTGTACGCCGGGGTTTTCTTTATCGGAAGAGATGATCCAATATCCCAGGTAGGGTTTTCCGGTCATATTCTGGTGTTGCAGCGGTACGATCTGGAGCAGTTTGGGCAAATCTTCGTGGTACATATTTCCGTAGATATTTTCCTGAACGACGCCGTCCGGTTTGATAAACGAAAGTTGTCCATGGCCGTTGTTGGAAGTCAGCAATACGGTTCCTTCGTTAAAAGCCGTATTTCCGTAAATGGAAAAGGGGAAGAAGTACTTCATTCCGTTGCTTTTGTCTGTTACGGCCAGGCGGGCGGAATATAATTTGGCGCCGAGTGCAAAGAATATATCTAATTTGGCGCCTTCATAGCGGTGATCCGTCATCTGGTCGGGATCGATGATGGTCCATTCGAACGACAATAAATCTTTGTTATAGAATTTGACCTCTGGTTCTATGACCAATTGGTCGCCGACAAAAACCGAATATACGCTGTCGATTTTGACAACCGGCGTTTCGGGTTCGGTATAATCGTAATTCCCATTGTCTTCAATGCAAGAAACAAAGAAGGCGGTAAGTCCGATGAAGAATATAATTAAATGTTTCATTTCTTTATGAGTATAAAGGTTATCAATACAAAATATTTTCTCCGTTTTCATCGACAAAATAATATTTCCCGACGGAACTTTCCCATTTCAGCAAATAATTTTTCTCCGGAGTTGTTTTGAGATAAAACCGGTAGTTGTTATCCGCCTGTTTGTCCAAAGCATATTCCGGATGATTTTCCGTCCATGTAAACGGGTTGTTCAGGAATGCCTTGTATTCGGAGATATGATACAGCGCTTTAGGCGTAAGCATAAATCCGTCTGGGGCGCTGGGATTATGCAAGGCTTTTGTCCCCGAAGAAACCAAAAACAAATAATGTTTGGCACGGGAATACAGTCCTAGTTCACTCATCCAGAATTTCCACCAGTCGGGTTCTTCCAGTCGGCTCGAAAAGATGATATTGGCTGCAATCAAGTGTGGAAATTTAGTAGAGAAATCTTCGGAATCAATTAGCCGGAGTGATAACATCAGGGTAGAGTCCATCATTATTTCATCGGTATTCCGCAAGGTTACCGGCAGCAGGAAAGTTCCGGAGTCGGCTTCCATGGTATAAGTATCGGACAGAGGGGTGTAATGCAAGCCTGACTGGGCTGTTGTCAGCGAATCGACTACTTCCAGATGGAAACTACGCATTTTTGGGATGCGATTTCCCGATATTTTAACGGGAAGATAAAGAGTGACCTCCACTACGTCGAGGGTAGTATCGGCAAAAGAAAACAAGATACGATTATTTTCCGGATTTTCAAAATAAAAATAGATATTATCGCGGTTCGAGTGATAAATATCGACTTTGTCTTCGGTGCATGCCGTAAATACGAATATCCACAACATCGTTAGGTATAATAAGTTTAATTTCTTCATGATTGCGCTGTTTTTATCGGTTTCCAAATTCGGTTTCATCGTCGGGTAAAGGTATCGGGGCTATATTCGTAGGTTGGAAGATGATACCCGATTCGGAACGGATGCTTTTGTTCAATCTCTTATAGGCATAAAATGCTTGTCCTTCGGCATAAGTCTCTTTCCGGTATTCTTTCAGCAATTCGTCCTGGAAATTATCGGAACTGTCTAACGGAGTACCTATTCCGCGGTGGGTGCGGACTGTATTCAGGTAATTCCAGGCCATACCGGGATTGGTTTCATAAACGCTTTCGGCGGCAATGTAATACATTTCACTCAACCGGATAGATGGAGATGCTAAATAGTGTATATTGCCTGTTTTTTGATCGTTTCTTAAATATTTTATAATCTGGTAATTCCCTTCAGTTGAAAGAGAGAACCAAGATTTGAAACGATCGTCGTCAGCGCCGACGGTTGCTACTTCATAAATATTTTTCACATGGTCGTTATTGATAAAATAACCGGTAGTCGTATTTTCGTAACGGTTTCTCATGTTTTCTTCCTGTTTTTCGATATACCAGGCAAAGAGTAATTCCGGATATATCAACCGGTCGCGTGTTTTTTCTTCTGCCAGGAACCGGTCTCTGTCCACCCAGGGGAATTTATTTGCATCAATCACTTCTTTCGCATTGGCAAGCGCTTCGGTACGATTTCCGGCATAAAGGTATACCCGTGCCAGCGTGCCGCATACGGCGAAATAATTCAGGCGGTGCCGGCGGTTTTGCAGGAAGAGGGTTCCCTCTTCTTCCGTCGATTGGGAATCTTCTTCGTAATTGTTATAGCCCACGATATAACCGGCTTTCAGTATGGGGTCGCAGGTAGCGAGTAACCGTTTTGCTTCGTTCAGGTCGCTTAAGGCCTTGTCGATTACTTCCTGTACGGTCGATAAGGGTGTTACCCGGTTGCTGTATGCCGTTACGTATGGAATAGACTTTGAAGAAGCGCCCGAACTGTAAGGGAGCGCGAAGTATCGCAACAAATCGAAATGGAAATAAGCCCTCAGAGCCAGGGCCTCTCCTTTGACCAGTTCATACATTCCCTCGTGGAAAATTTCTTTTTTTCCGTCGATATTTTCCAGGATCAGGTTTGCATTGGCAATGCCATTGTAAGCATTGTTCCATATCAAAGAATTCCTCCATTTGAAAGTGACGTCGGTAAAATCAAACATAGATGTCCGGACATACTGGGTATAGTCCTGTACTTTGAATGAATAATTCTGGATCAGCGCATCCTGTATTTCAACGGTAAATAAACCGCCGTAAAAATAATTGTCTGCACCTTTGGTATATATTCCGTTGATGGCTTCAAAAAATCCTTCTTCGCTGTTGAGTAGTTCTTCTACGCCGATGCTGGCTTCAGGCTGGACGGTCAACCAGTCGTTGCATGAACTGAAAAGAAGCGGAAGGAATGCTATATAATATAATATGAATCGTTTCATTTTTTTAGTCATTAGAAGTTAGCTTGCAGTGAAAGTGTAAAACTTTTGGCAAAAGGGTAATCAATTCCTCGTTCAACAACGATGGAAGAAGTCCTCCAGATATCATTTACCGTAACGGCTGCCCGAAGTGTCCGCATTCCTATTTTTTTCATAAAAGGAGCGTTGAAATCGTAAGAAAGATAGATAGACCGGAGTTCCAGCAGGTTGTCTTTTTGGATAAACCGTTGGGTTACGCGAGTTTCTTCTTCGTTTTGGATGTCCTTGTACAAAGCCTTATCACCCGGATTTTTCCATCGGTTAGTCATAGCGCGGCTGTCCACGTTGTATCTTGGATTTGCATTTTCAATTTTATCTATCAGGGTTTGATTGTAGTCGTAGCCTCCAAAGCGGGTATAAAATGAAAGATTCAGCACAAAACCCTTATAGTAAATATTTCCACCGAAGAATCCGTCCAATTGGGGTGTTGCGTCGCAAATCGGAACGATATCTTTCACGTCCCAGTTGTAGGTCAGGGAACCGTCTTTTTTGACAAATATTTCTTTTCCGTTTTCAGGATCGATTCCGAGTGAGCGGACGGCATAAATTGTATTGATGGATTGCCCTTCCTCATAACGCAGCAGAGGAATGCCTGCATTGGGATTATCAAGGTCTTCCTGGATTTGGTCGGCCTTGTCGTTCATTTTTTTCAGGGAGTTGGATATTTTGATCAATTTATTTTTGTTGTGTACAAAATTGCCGTTCAATGAAATATTCCAGTCCTTGGTTTTGACGATGTTCAATTTGAGACCGAATTCGTATCCCCGGTTTTCAATATCACCCAGATTGTCTTTATAATAACCGAATCCTGTAGATGGAGGCAGCGTAATATCTGTCAGCATGTCTTTTGTCAGGCGGTTGTAATAGCGTCCGGAGAAATAAAACCGGTCTTTCAGCAATCCGATGTCCAGACCAATGTCTTTGTTGTCTGTTCGTTGCCATTTCAGGTTTTTATTTCCGTATTGCGTGACTCCGGCTCCGACACCGGTAGAATACCAGTTATTTTTATTGTATTCGTAGAGCGTATTGGCCATGAATGGGGAAAAAGAAACCGAACCGGTTAATCCGGCATTGGCTTTTATTCGTAATTGGCTAAAAATTTGCAAATCTTTGACAAAGTTTTCGTGATGCAGGTTCCAACCGATTCCGGCGGCCCAGAAAGGAGCGACTTTATTGTCGTCTCCAAACTTGGAGGAACCGTCGGCGCGAAAAGACGCATCTACCAGATAGCGGTCCTTGAACGAATAGTTGAGGCTGAAAAAAGAGCCGAAGAGCCGTTCCAGGTCGACGGAAGAAAGCGGGGCGTCTTCATTTTTGTATCCGCCGGCAAAGCCGATTTCCGAAAACCGGTCGTTTGTAAAGCCGATTGCCGTAAAGGATTTTCCGCGGTATTCTTTTTGCCGGACATTCAATCCCAGGGCCATATTGAAAAAATGGCTGTTAATTTGTTTGGAATAAGTCAGGGTACTGCTTCCGTCTATAGATGTTTCTTCTCCGGTGGAAAAAAGATAACTTCCCCGGTTGAGCGGATTAGTTTCAGTGAAAAATGAATTATCGTAAGGTGAAATAAACCGGTCGCCGGTATTGTTTTTTTGATAGAAACTGAATACTCCGCGAAGTCTCAGTCCTTCCAGGATGTTCCATTCGGCTGTAAAAGCGTCGTTGATTTCCCAGTACCTTGATTTGTAAAAACTATTCAATGTTGCATCGTACAAAGGATTAAGAACGATGTCGTTTCTAATGCTGTTCCCTTCGCCGCTACGATCCGTCCAGGTGTCGATTTGTTGGACAATTTGCCCTTTTGTATCGGTTTTCGGATAATAAGGATTCATTCGTACGTATTCGGAAAAGTTACCGTAAGGGGTGTCTTGCCCATCTATCCGTGATATGGATAAAGTATTTTTGAACAATAACTTACTTCCATTGTGATATGATAAATCCATCCCTATGCCGTAACGATTTCTTCCGGATTCTTTCATGACTCCAGGCATGGACTGATACAATCCGGTGATTCCGTAACGGATGCTTTCCGAGCCTCCCTCGATGTACAGTGAGTGTTTGTTCCCCAGGGCATTCCTGACGGGCTGGGCCAACCAATCGGTATCAATGCCGCTCACTACATTGTATAATTTCTTGTAGTACAATTCTTCCTGTTCCTGCAATGATAATCCTTCCGTTTCATAAACGCCGGCCAAACGTTCGTATTCCAGTTTATCTCCGGCATTCAATACGCTGTAGGAACTCAAATCCGGAAGATTCGCACTGAGTTCATAATTGTAGGAAACCTGTATTTTGCCCTCTTTCGGCGCGGTGGTGGTAATGACCAATACTCCGTTTGATGCCCTCGATCCGTAAATGGCTGTAGCGGCTGCGTCTTTCAGGAGGGTGATTGAAGCGATGCGGTTTACATCCAGGTCGTAAATCTTTTCTACGCTTACTTCATATCCATCCAGGATAAAAGTCGGCAGGTTCACGTTGCTGGCAATATTGTCGCGGCGAAGCACGTCGCTTTGAGCCCCTGTAGGCAGGGAAGCAACACCGCGTACATTGATGTTCGGTAAGCGGTTGGGATTGGATCCCGCCAGATTGTCCGTCAACATCTTGAAGGATGGATCGAACGATTCAATACTTTTTAGTATGTTATTCGGATTGATCTGTTTCAGTTCTTCTCCGGATACGGTGACTGCTGAACCGGTAAAACTATCTTTAGCGCGTTTGAAGTAACCGAAAACGACCACTTCCTGTAATTCCGCATTCGGGTCGAGTTGGATGTCATACCAGGCTGTATTCATTTTAAGCGGTATTTCTTTTTCTCCATATCCGACATAAGATACGATCAAGGATGCCTTATAATCCGGAACCATAATCGTAAAAATTCCTTCTTCGTTAGTGATTGCCCCATGTCCCGGATCCGATTTCAATCTGACTACTGCTCCTGGGAGCGGTAATTGAGTTTCGTCAATCACTTTTCCTTGTATTTTCAACTTGTAATCCTGAGCATATCCGGAGAGGGCAATTCCGAACAGGAACAAGCAAAGTACAATACATTTACTGATTTTTTTCATGCGTTGCGTTGTTGATATTTGTTATTTAGTTAGTGATTTTAAAATTAATTTTTTGTAAAACGAACTAAAATATTGACAATTTTCATTTTTTTTTATAGAAAATTTGGACAAAGGTAAAAAAATAAAAATATCAACGATCTATTATATATAATTTATTTTTGGAAAAAATTCGGGGGCAGGATGCAGAGAGTAAAATGTTACGGTACAGTATAAAAAGGAAAATGAAAAACGAAAGGCGAACAGAGAAGAACATCCCGGTTCGTTCTCTGCTCGCCTTTTGTCGGGCACCGTGTGCCTGAATTTAAGAAAGAAATCCCAGCAGAATCCCTGCTGCAACAGCCGAACCGATTACGCCGGCTACATTCGGGCCCATTGCATGCATCAACAGATAGTTCGTTGGGTCGTATTCCAACCCGATGGTCTGAGAAATGCGCGCCGAATCGGGAACTGCCGAAACTCCTGAATTACCGATCAACGGATTGATTTTGTTATTTTTTTTCAGGAATAGATTAAAAAACTTAACAAATAAGATTCCTGCTGATGTAGCAATAATGAACGACAAAGCTCCTAATCCGAAGATTTTAATGGAGTCCCAGGTCAGGAATTGAGTTGCTTGGGTAGAAGCTCCTACCGTGATTCCCAATAAAATTGTAATTGTATCGATCAGGGGGCCTCGTGCTGTTTCTGCTAAGCGACGGGTTACTCCGGACTCTTTCAACAAATTCCCGAAGAATAACATACCCAATAAAGGAAGACCCGATGGAACCAGAAAACAGGTTAGCAACAAGCCTATGATTGGGAAAATAATCTTTTCCGTTTGAGAAACCGCGCGGGGAGGTTTCATACGGATAACCCGTTCTTTCTTTGTTGTCAGTAGTCTCATTAGAGGCGGTTGTATTACCGGAACCAGAGCCATGTACGAGTATGCCGAGATTGCAATAGCTCCCATCAGATTAGGAGCGAGTTTTGATGATAAGAAAATTGCAGTCGGACCGTCGGCGCCTCCGATAATACCGATAGCTCCGGCCTGATTCGGTTCGAAATCCAATGTCAAGGCCAGAACATAAGCTCCGAAAATACCGAATTGTGCAGCAGCTCCAATCAACATCAGTTTCGGATTGGATATCAATGCGGAAAAGTCCGTCATGGCTCCAATCCCCAGGAATATCAACGGTGGATACCAACCTTGTGTAACTCCTTGATAGAGGATATTTAACACCGATCCTTCCTCATATATACCCAATTGTAAGCCTGCATCTTTGAAAGGAATATTTCCAATCAGGATACCGAATCCGATAGGAATTAAGAGCATTGGTTCAAACTCATGAGCTATAGCCAGATAGATGAAAATCAATCCTACTACGATCATGATTATATGACCTGGAGTTGCATTGGCAAACCCCGTGTATGTGAGGAATGTTTCCAGATTTTCAGTTAGAAATGATAAAAAATTCATGGTGTTTATTCGATTACAATGAGATCCGCTCCTTCCAATACAGAGTCTCCTTTATTGATTTTAACTTCTTTCACTACTCCGTCACGATCGGCATTGATGGCGTTTTCCATTTTCATTGCTTCAAGTACGACCAGTTTTTGTCCTCTCTTCACGGTATCTCCGGCTTTACAAAGTATTTCCAGTATTGTACCGGGTAGAGGGGAACGTAAAGCTCCTGCTGCCGCTGCCGTTTGTTGCGGACGTGCGATTGGGGCTACCGCAGATTGAGCCGGCCGTTTAATCGTTACTACCTGTTTTTTAGTCGGCTTATCCATTTCTACCTTATATGGAGTACCATTTACTTCCACTTCGGCTATGGTCCCTTCAATGTTGTTGATAACAACTTTGTAGGTGTTCCCGTTGATAATGTATATGAAACTTTTCATTTTTTATATTAGTTTGGGGAGTTACAGGGAATTACAGGGAGTTACAGGGAGTTACAAGTAGTTACAGGAATGATATCTTCTATTCTTGTAACTACTTGTAACTCCCTGTAACTCCCTATAACTCCTTTCAACACCATAATTTTATTTTTTAGGTAATTCTCTCAAAGTATAAATTTTTGAACTCCATGGTGAATAGTTACGTGCGACGTTTTTAATGGTCAACACCGTATTCTCGTCGTCATGTACGGATTCCGTAGCTTCATAAATCGCCATGGCAATAGCGGCATAAATTTCGCCTGATTCGGATGCTATTTCCTTGGCCTGCTCCTTGGAAAGGCCGGAAGCTTTCATTGCCCGTTTTCTGCTCAGACCGACTGCCATATTACCGACATATTTGAATACCATGTATAGGATAATTAAGGCAATGAAAACGACAGACATGGCCGTGATTGTCATTGTTATTCCTATGCGATCGTTTTCCTTGAAATTTTCAACTTTTTCATTGGAGTCCAGGATAACATTGTTCGAACTTGGAGTCACTTCCCTTGCCCGGCTCATCCCGGCCGGAACGGTTCCGTCGTAATAGACCCAAAGCTTGTCGCCGCCTTTATACAGAGAATTCAGTTGTAATTCTTCTTTCAATCGTTTTTGATCCCAACCGTCCTGAACCAAACCGTAACTTACATCCACACGCTGACCTGCCGGAACGGTAACCGAATCTATCAGGGTGCGTCCGTCGGAATTGAACAATGCGATGAAGTTCGGTTTTTCCGGATCAAGAGTAAAATTCAAATGAAAAGTTCCACGAGAGGGTTTGTTATCCGCCCAGAAAATAATATGCTGACGAGGTTTGATTTTTGTCAGCACGTCGCCTTTGGGTACCGGATACATTCTTGGATTGTTTATATCCGTAGTCAGATAACATCCGCCTATGTCCACTGTCCCCGGGGAAGAATTATAAATTTCTATCCAGGGATGTTTTTTACCATAATCATCCGTGAAGTTGTCCTGGTTGATTACCAATACTTCATTAATTCTGAGTGAGGAAGCACGTTGAGCTTGCATTCCCGTGAGAAATACAAACAACAGAAACAACCCCAGTACTATTTTATATTTGTTCATCATATATCATTATCGAGTTACAGGGAGTTACAGGGAGCCGGAAGGATTCACAAGAATAGAAGATACCATTCCTTTACTCCTTATTAACTCCGTATAACTTCCTCGATTCATTACAATGGCAGATTATCGTGTTTTTTTGCCGGATTTGTCTGTTTCTTAGTCGACAACTGCTGCAACGCACGGATAACGCGGAAACGGGTATTTCTGGGTTCAATCACATCGTCGATATAACCGTATTTGGCTGCATTATAAGGATTTGCAAAAGTTTTTGTGTACTCCTCTTCTTTTTCTGACAGATAAGCGGCCGGGTCCGGAGCTTCTTTAGCTTCTTTGGCGTAAAGGACTTCAACGGCGCCTGCGCCACCCATGACGGCGATCTCAGCCGTTGGCCAAGCATAGTTCATGTCACCGCGCAATTGTTTGCAACTCATTACAATATGTGCTCCTCCGTATGATTTACGCAGTGTAACGGTTACTTTAGGAACGGTTGCTTCTCCATAAGCATAAAGCAATTTAGCCCCGTGTACGATCACGCCGCCATACTCCTGACCTGTTCCGGGAAGGAATCCGGGAACGTCAACCAGAGTAACCAGAGGAATATTGAAGGCATCACAGAAACGTACGAAGCGGGCGGCTTTACGGGACGCATTGATGTCCAACACTCCCGCCAGGCATCTGGGCTGGTTGGCAACAATACCGACTGTCTGGCCGTTAAAGCGGGCAAACCCGACGATAATATTCTGGGCGTAATCGGCATGTACTTCGAGGAATTCTCCATTGTCGATGATTGCACCTATGACTTCAAACATGTCGTATGGTTTATTCGGACTATCGGGAATAATATCGTTCAATGCATCTTCCAGGCGGTCGATCGGATCGTCGGTTTTTCTGATGGGAACTTCTTCCAGGTTATTTTGAGGAATAAAACTTAGTAATTTGCGAATCAAAGCAATGCCGTCTTCTCCGGTATCTACGGCGAAGTGGGTTACTCCCGAACGAGACGCATGTACTGTAGCGCCTCCCAGTTGTTCCTGGGTGACATCTTCTCCCGTAACGGTTTTTACCACTTTAGGTCCGGTTAGGAACATATAACTCATCCCTTTTACCATGATAGTAAAGTCGGTCAGGGCCGGAGAATACACTGCTCCACCGGCGCAAGGTCCGAAAATCCCGGAAATCTGGGGGACTACTCCTGAAGCTAGGATGTTACGTTGGAAGATTTCTGCATATCCGGCCAAAGCGTTAATCCCCTCCTGGATACGGGCGCCTCCGGAATCATTAATTCCGATAATGGGAGCTCCCATTTTCATAGCCTGATCCATTACTTTACAGATCTTCATAGCCATTGTTTCCGATAAGGATCCTCCGATGACAGTAAAGTCCTGGGCAAAAATATATATCAAACGGCCTTCGATGGTTCCGTAACCGGTTACAACTCCATCGCCGAGATATTGTTTCTTCTCCATCCCGAAGTTGGTACAACGATGTTGTACAAACATATCCAGTTCTTCAAAACTACCTTCATCAACCAGCATCGTAATCCGTTCACGAGCGGTATATTTTCCTTGGGCGTGTTGTTTTTCGATAGCTGCTTCACCACCTCCCAATCGAGCTTTGTTCCGTAATTCAATAAGCTCTTTGACTTTTTCAAGTTGATTACTCATATTTGTAAATTTAGGGAATTCCGGAGAGTCACAAGGGAGTTGCAAAAATAGAAAATACTATTCCTGTAAACTCCCTATGCCTCCCTGTAACTCTATTTTTAATCATTTATGGTCACAAAATTCGGTTAACACACTACACGTGGATTTCGGATGCAGGAAAGCAATATTCAATCCTTCCGCACCGGGTCGTGGAGCTTTGTCTATCAACTGAACTCCTTTGGAATCGGCTTCGGCCAATGCTTCAGCTACGTCCGGGACGGAGAATGCAATGTGGTGTATTCCCTCGCCTTTTTTTTCAATGAATTTTGCAATTGTGGATTCTTCGGAGGTTGGTTCCAACAATTCGATTTTTGTTTGTCCTACCTGAAAAAATGCGGTTTTTACTTTTTGATCTGTTACAACTTCGATGTTGTAACATTTTAGACCTAATACTTGCTCATAATAAGGGAGACATGCCTCGATGCTTTTCACGGCAATTCCCAAATGCTCAATATGAGAAATGTTCATACGAATTAAGAATTTAGATTGTACAATTTTGAAATGAGGGTACAAAGTTACTTTTCTTACATTGAATAAAGAAATTTTTCCGTAAATATTTTTTTTTGCAGATGTTAATTTAGAGATGTTATGGAATATTCCTGCCTTAGAAAATGAATTGAAGTTTTTGTATTCCAGGATATAACATAAAATACGGAATTTATTTGTGATCAGAACGGAATAAAAACAAGTGAAATCTTCAGGAAAGAATATTATCTTTGCGGCGGATACCGAAATATTAAAAATAATCTTCATAAAATCGGAAATATTTTGGAATATTATGAGACATATTGCTTTCCCGACGGCCTTAGAATGATTCATTTGCCATCTTCCAGTACGGTAAATTACTGTGGTTTTGCAGTGAATGCCGGGACGCGTGACGAGCAACCGGAAGAATATGGTCTGGCTCATTTTGTAGAGCACATGCTTTTTAAAGGAACAGTCAAACGTAAATCCTGGCATATTCTCAACCGGATGGAAAATGTTGGGGGAGAACTGAATGCTTATACGACAAAAGAAGATACCTTTGTATATGCTTCCTGCCTTTCGGACGATGTGGAGAGGGCAATCGAACTTTTGTGTGATTTGGTTTGTAATTCCCGGTTTCCCGATAAGGAAATAGCAAAAGAAAAGGAAGTTGTTCTCGATGAAATCAATTCTTATAAGGATAATCCTTCGGAATTGATTTTCGATGATTTTGAGGATCTTTTGTTTGAAGGACATGGAATAGGTCATCATATTCTTGGAGAAAAAAAATCTTTGAAGAAATTTAACCGGAATAAGTGTCTCTCGTTTTTCAAGAGGCATTATAGACCGGATAACATGGTCTTCTTTTTTTACGGACAAACGGGTTTCTCAAGAGTACTCAGGCTTTTGATGAGGTTTTGGAATGAAAGAAATGGAGAAAATGAAGGGAATGAAAGAAATGAGCGGGTTGTTCCTTCTGTTATTGAGACACGGCAAGTTGAAATAGATAAAAAATTGCATCAGGCTCATGTGATGATTGGCTCCAGGGCTTACGACCTTCACAGTGAAAAACGGACAGGACTTTACCTGTTGAATAATATATTGGGAGGACATGGGATGAATAGCCGGTTGAATCTCAGTTTGCGGGAGAAGTACGGATTGGTTTATACTGTGGAGTCCGGAATAACTGCTTATTCCGATTCCGGATTGTTCAGTATTTATTTCGGTACGGACCCCAAATCAAAAGAAAAATGTATCGGGATTGCCATGCGGGAAATCAATCGTTTATGTAATGAGAAATTGAAACCTTTACAATTGACCGCAGCAAAGAAACAACTGAAAGGGCAGTTGGGTATAGCATCCGATAATGGTGAAAATCGTGCTCTGGGAATGGGGAAAAATTTTTTGCACCTCAATCAATACGATAACCTGCAACGAATTTACGAAAAAATAGATAATGTCACTTCCGAAGAATTAATGGAGACTGCGAATGAAATATTAAATGAGAAAAATTTATTCAGGCTGGTGTATGTCTGAAAATTTTGTTTTATCTTTGAAATTCAAAAATTTGTATTATGAAGAAAAGTATTATTATTTGTTTATTTACTTTATTATTTACCACACCCGTTTTTGCTTGTACTAACCTGCTTGTTGGGAGAGGAGCCTCTGTCGACGGTTCTACAATGGTCACCTATTCGGCGGATTCCTATTCTCTTTTTGGAGAACTGTATCACTGGCCTGCTGCAACTTATCCGGAAAATACTTTGTTGGATGTTTATGAATGGGATACCGGAAAATATCTGGGAAAAATACCACAGGTAAGGCAAACTTACAATGTCATCGGGAATATGAACGAATACCAGCTTTGTATAGGAGAGACTACTTTCACCGGACGGAAAGAACTAATTGATACTACCGGGATTATAGATTACGGTAGCCTGATTTATATTACTCTCCAACGTGCAAAGACTGCTCGTGAAGCCATCAGGATAATGGCTGAGTTGGTAAAGGAACATGGATATTATAGTAGCGGAGAGTCGTTCTCGATTGTGGATAAGAATGAAGTCTGGATTATGGAAATGATTGGGAAAGGAGTCGGTAACAAAGGCGCCGTATGGGTGGCCGTACGCATTCCTGATGATTGTATTGCCGCGCATGCCAATCAATCGCGAATCCATCAGTTCCCATTGAACGATAAAGAAAATTGTGTCTATTCTCCGGATGTTATTTCTTTTGCCCGTGAAAAAGGTTATTTCAAAGGAAAAGAAACGGATTTTAGTTTCTCCAAAGCGTATAACCCGTTGGATTTCGGAGGTCTGCGTTATTGTGAGGCCCGCGTTTGGAGCTATTACAATACTTATAATAAGGATGCCGGAAAATGGATCGATTACGTTTTGGGAAAAGACCCGAAACCGATGCCTTTGTATGTAAAACCCGATCGTAAGCTTAGTGCCAAGGATCTGATGAATATGATGCGCGACCATTATGAAGGAACTCCGTTGGATCCGACTAAGGATATAGGAGCCGGTCCTTTTCACTCTCCTTATCGTTTTTCTCCTCTGCAGTGGCAATTGGATAGTGTGGATTATTGTTTCGAACGTCCGATTTCGACTCAGCAGACCGGTTTTACCTTTGTGGGACAGATGCGTAATTACCTGCCGGATGAAGTGGGGGGCGTATTCTGGTTTGGGGTCGACGATGCGATGTTTACGGTTTATACGCCCATGTATGCTTCGATGACACAAACCCCGGAATGTTACCGTGTGGGAAATGGCGATTTCAATCATTTCTCTTGGACTTCGGCTTTCTGGATTCATAACTGGGTTGCTAATATGGCTTATAATCGTTATGATCAGGTGATTCTGGATACGAAGCCTTTACAGGATAAGCTTGAAAACGGATTTGTTGACATGCAACCATTAATTGAACAAAAAGCAACCGAACTCGTTAAAAAAGATAGAAAGGAAGCTTTGAATTTCCTGACTGATTATAGTATCTCACAAGCTCAGAAAGCAACTTCCAAATGGAAATCTTTAGGAGAGTATCTGATTGTAAAATACATGGATGGATGCGTTAAAAAAGAGAAAGACGGGAAACTGATCACCAATGAATACGGACATTCTCAATATCCGAACCGGCCCAAGATGGATCCCGGATTTTACCGCAAAGTTGTGACGGAAACAGGAGATTGGTTGAAAGTCAAAGAAGTCCCGAAAGAATATTTAGAATAGGATGAAATAAATAGACCGATATGATGCAAGACGAAATTTTATTGAGACAAGTAACAGGCAAAGCTCAATCTTGGCTGACAAAGGATTATGACGAACAAACCCGGAAAGAAGTACAACAATTGCTTGACAAAGAGGATAAAACCGATTTGATTGAAGCTTTCTACAAAGATTTGGAGTTTGGAACCGGTGGTCTCCGGGGTATTATGGGAGTAGGTACAAACAGAATGAACATTTATACTGTGGGAGCTGCTACTCAGGGTTTGGCGAATTATTTGAAGAAAGAATTTGCCAATCTGCCTCAGATTAAGGTGGTGATTGGTCATGATTGCCGTAACAATAGCCGGAAATTTGCGGAAATATCGGCGGATATCTTTTCTGCAAATGGAATCAAAGCGTATTTGTTCCCGGATTTGCGTCCGACTCCGGAAGTCAGTTACGCTATCCGGAAATTGAGTTGCCAGAGTGGTATTATCCTGACGGCATCTCACAACCCGAAAGAGTATAATGGATACAAGGCTTATTGGGATGACGGGGCGCAGGTAGTTGCTCCGCACGACCGGAATATTATTGCCGAAGTGAATCATATAGTTTCTGCTTCTGATATTAATTTCAAAGGAAATCCGGCATTGATTGAAATCCTCGATGAGAAAACGGATGAGATGTTTATCAATGATTTGTTGAAAATATCCCTTTCTCCGGAATCCATCAAACGCCATAACGATATGAAAATCGTTTATACTCCGATTCACGGGACGGGAGGACAATTGATTCCTGCGGCATTGAGCGCCATGGGATTTACCAATATTATTCATGTTCCCGAACAGGATCTGGTCAGCGGAGATTTTCCGACAGTCGTATCTCCTAATCCCGAAGAACCTGCTGCTCTTGAGATGGCTATCAAACGTGCGGAGGAAACGGGTGCGGACCTGGTGATGGCTTCGGATCCCGATGCCGATCGCGTAGGAATTGCCGTCCGTAACGACCAAGGAGAATTTGTCCTGGTCAATGGGAATCAGACTCTGTTGATTCTGTTCCACTATTTGATTACCCGTTGGAGAGAGCTTGGAAAACTGACCGGAAAAGAATATATTGTCAAAACCATTGTCTCTTCGGAACTGGTGAAATCCATTGCCGTAAAGAACAAAGTCAAGATGTATGATTGTTATACGGGATTTAAGTGGATTGCTACGGTGATGCGCGAAAATGAAGGTAAAAGACAATACATCGGGGGAGGAGAGGAAAGTTACGGTTTCCTCGCCGAAGATTTTGTCCGGGATAAAGATGCCGTTTCTGCCTGCATGTTATTAGCCGAAATTGCGGCATGGGCTAAGGATAACGAAAAAACCTTATTCCAATTATTACAGGATATCTATCTGGAATATGGTTTCTCTAAAGAAAAAGGAATTTCCGTAGTGCGTAAGGGAAAGTCCGGAGCTGAATAAATTGAAGCCATGATGAAAAACTTCCGTGAAAATCCGATGAAAGAAATTGCCGGTTCGAAAGTTGTTTTCATTAAGGATTTTGTGAAATTGGTCGGTTATGATTTGGTCGAAAATGAACAATTGACACTCGATATGCCGACAACTTCCAATGTCCTCCAGTATTTTACGGAAGACAATACTAAAGTCTCTGTTCGTCCTTCGGGAACAGAACCCAAAATCAAGTTTTATATCGAAGTACAGATTCCTGTTAAAACACGGGAAGAATTAGAAATGGCGGAAGCGGCTGCCGAAGAAAAAGTAAATGATGTCCGCAAAACTTTGGGGATCTGATGCAATAATTTTATCCTCATCCGGTATTCAACATTGTGAAAATGGATAATGATGCAAGACAAATTCAACGGTTTTACTCCTGAGACATTTCAGTTTTTCAAAGATCTGGGGGAAAATAATTGTAAGCCCTGGTTCGATGAACACAAATACATCTATGAACTGGAATTGTTGCAACCACTAAAAGCATTGGTGGTTGCAATGACTCCGGCAATGTATGAAATAGATAGCCAGATTGATTTCCGGCCTACCCGGGTGTTGTCCCGTATTTACCGGGATATTCGTTTCTCTTACGATAAAACACCTTATAAAACCCATATGTGGATTACTTACCAGAGGATGGTTCCGGAATGGCAGAATTTCCCCGCTTTTTTTATGGAAATCTCTGCCGAGGGTTATCATTATGGGATGGGTTTGTATGGTTCTAAAAAGAAGATCATGGATGATATGCGGGAACGTGTGGAATATCAGCCTGAACATTTCAGAGAGATGACGGAAGCTCTGATTGCAAAATACGGCTATGTTCTTGATGGAGAACAGTATAAGCGTCCTTTGAAAAATGACCTGCCGGAATATTTCCAACCTTGGGTACAGCGTAAAAGCGTGTACGTACACAAAATGAAACCGGTCGGAAAAGAACTGTTTGATTCCGGTTTTGCGGAATATCTGGCGTCGGAATTTGCTCTGACGAAAGAGCTTTATGATTTCTTTGTCGATGTTTGCGAATGATTTTTTTATTGCATTTATAGAAAAAGACAAGGACATCCTGCAGTCATTGGCAAGTCCCCATAGGAATTACGGCAATGAACTGTTTCTTCCGATATCCGGTCATATGATCCGGAATTGTAATTTTAATAATATCCGGTTGAATAGTAAAGATATACATCTTTCATTGTCCCGGCAAATTAGTTTTGTATCCGGATTTTCCCAAGATGTAAAGGGTTATTATTGTTGTTTCGGTGATGCCTTTATGGCAGAAATACACCTGAAGGAGAATCTTGAGAATGACCTGGAATTTATTGCCAGTTTTCTGTTTCACTATCCCCTGCGACTGGATGATGCTGTTTTTAAACGTATCGGATATCTCTTTGAGATTTTGTTGGGACTGAATAATATTTCCGAACAGGATAAATCTTTGATACAGATTTATCTGATTGCCATCATCTATGAGATAAAAAAAATGATGATCGAATCCGGTCTGGATTTCTATCCCTCCAAAGCATTCCTGATTACGAAAAAATACAACGATTTATTAGCTGCCAATGTAAGTAAAGAACGATCTGTCGAGTTTTATGCCGGGCAACTGGGTATCAGTCCGAATCATCTGAATAAATCGGTCAAAGCCGTTACCGGTCGAACGGCAATTACAATCCTCAACGAAATGAACTTGCAGGAAGCCAAAATGCAATTGAAATACACCAATCTGAGTGTCGGAGAAATCGCTTTTCAGCTTGGTTTTGAAGATTTATCGTATTTCAGCCGGTTTTTTAAAAAAGCGACCGGACTGAGTCCTTTGGAATACCGTAAAGTGCCGCCTGTTCGGATATGAACGGAGTTCAGTTACTCCGTTTCTCCGAACCAAAGCTTTACTTCAATTTGCTATATTGGAACTAAAATTGTAAATTTGTAGTAATTTCAGTATTATAATGACAAATGGTAAAAATAGGAGATAAAGTTCGTTTTTTGAATTCGGTTGGAGGAGGAATTGTCCGGCGATTTCAAACGAAAGAGATTGTGTTGGTGGAAGAAGAGGACGGCTTTGAAACGCCTGTTTTGGTGCGTGAATGTGTCGTTGTGGATACCGATGATTTTCAGGCTCGGAAAACTTCAAAAACAGTTGCTGAAAAAGTGGAAATTCGGGGTCCGGAAACTCCAGAACCACAGGAAAATTATCAACCGGAAGAGTTTTCCGGAGGAGACAGGCTGAATGTTTATCTTGCGTTTTTACCTGTCGATATCAAAGCCTTGGGTAAGTGTGATTATGAAACTTATCTTGTGAATAAGAGTAATTATTATTTGTTCTTCAATTATATGAACCGGGAGAACAACGCCTGGAGGAGCCGTTATACGGAGTTGATTGAACCGAATACGCGTTTGTTTATTGAAGAATTTACAAAACTGCAACTGAATGAACTGGAACGGATTTGTATTCAATTCATTGCATTTAAAAAAGAGAAGCCTTATAGTCTGAAAAATTCATACAGTATAGAACTCCGGATCGATGGAGTGAAATTTTATAAATTGCACAGTTTCCGGGAAAATGATTTTTTTGAAGATGAAGCCTTGATTTATCCTTTGGTTACAAATGATGCTGCCGAACAGGAACTGCTTATCAGCGCTTCGGATCTTCAGGAGTCGATGATTCAAAAATCAAAAATTGATAATTATCGTAAGCCGGTGGTTCCTGCCGGGAAAAAACCGGCAGATTCAATCATTGAAGTGGATTTACATATCAATGAATTACTGGATTCGACTGCAGGCTTGAGTCATTCGGATATTCTGGAAGTTCAGCTAAAGAAATTTCGGGATACGATAGAAGAAAATAAATCGGTAAAAGGCCGGAAAATTGTATTTATACACGGAAAAGGCGAGGGTGTATTGAGAAAGGCCATTTTAGAGGACCTGAAAACAAAATATAAAAATTATTCTTTTCAGGATGCTTCTTTCAGGGAATACGGGTTTGGAGCAACAATGATTACCATTAAGTAATGGTGCCGAAAAGTTCAATTTATTGGGTCATCATTCATTTTTTATCGTAAATTGAACGGTTTTTCATAATAAGTATTAAAAATGTTAAATTTTTTTTGTATTTTTTTTCTTAAAATCATTAATTACGTGTAGATTTGCAGTTCCAACGAATAAAAAATATTTAATTATACACAATCGAATTATTAACCTATTTAATGTATTCTAAGTTATGAGCAAAAAAATTTATTTGCCTCTGTTAGTTTTGTTAGTTGTGGTGGGCTTATCGTCCTGCTCTTCCAAGTTGAAGCCTTTGGCTGCGGACTACATCAAGGTTGAACCTCAACCATTGGAAGAAGTTGCCGGAAAAGTGCCGGTAACAATCAATGCGACGTTTCCGCAAAAATGGTTCAACAAAAAAGCAACAGTGGTTGTAGTTCCCGTATTGAGGTATGACGGAGGAGAAGCGTGGGGGACATCTTACACCTTCCAGGGTGAAAAAGTTGCCGGAAACGGACAGGTTATCCCTGAAAAAACAGGTGCGAATGTTACGATGACATCCAGTTTCAATTATGTTCCTGCAATGCAGAAGTCCGAATTATTCCTGACATTCTCTGCCAAGATAGGAAATAAGGAAATCGCCCTTCCTGAAATAAAAATTGCAGATGGAGTTCTGGCTACAGCTGCTTTGGCTGATGCCGGTTCCGAAATTCCGGCCATTGCTCCGGACAAGTTCCAACGTGTCATCAAAGAGGCATATGATGCAAATATCATGTTCCTGATCCAACAAGCGGAATTGCGTTCCAGTGAATTGAAAAAATCGGAGTTGGCAGATTGGAAAGGAATTGTGCAAAATGCAGACCAGGCTCCGAATCAGAATGTAAATGTTGAAATTTCGGCTTATGCTTCACCTGATGGTGGTCTTGAACTGAATGAAAAACTGGCCGAAAGTCGTGAAAAAAACACCAACGAATACCTGAAGAAGGAAATGAAGAAAGCGAACGTGGATGTTCCGATGACAGCCCGTTATACCGCTCAGGACTGGGAAGGTTTCAAACAATTGGTTGAGAAATCCAATATCCAGGATAAGAATCTGGTATTGAGCGTTCTTTCAATGTATAACGATCCTGAACAACGCGAACGTGAAATCAAGAATATTTCTTCCGTATTTTCTACTTTGGCTGACGAAATCCTGCCTCAATTGAGACGTTCTCGTCTGACTGCCAATGTTGAGATCATCGGTAAGAGTGACGAAGAAATCACTAATCTTGCCGCTTCTAATCCGAAAGCTTTGACGGTGGAAGAATTGCTCTATGCCGCTACTCTGGTGAAAACTGCCGATCAGAAAGCAACTATTTATAAAAAAGCAAGTGAACTTTATGCCAATGATTTCCGTGCATTCAACAACCTGGGTGTGATGGAATATGCTAAAGGACAAGTGGCCAATGCGGAACAACTGTTTAACAAGGCTGCTCAATTATCTTCGTCTGCTCCGGAAGTAAATTGTAACTTAGGTCTTGTTGCTTTAACGAAAGGAGATAAAGACAAAGCTCAACAATATTTCGGGAAAGCTTCGGGTGTTGCCGAACTGAACAACGCTCTTGGCGTATTGGCTCTTCAAAACGGAAAATATGCTCAGGCTGTTACGTCTTTTGGAAATACTGCAAGTAATAATGCTGCGATAGCTCAATTGATGAACAAAGATTACAGCAAAGCTCAGGCAACTTTGAATGCTGTTGCTAATCCGAATGCCACTACTGCTTATCTGAAAGCTGTTGTCGCTGCGCGTACGAATAATCTGAACGGTGTGGTTACAAGCCTGAAACAAGCAATCTCACAAGATGCTTCTTTTGCTAAGAAAGCTCTTAACGACCTGGAATTTGCAAAATATATTACCAATTCGGATTTTCTAAACTTGGTGAAATAAAATATTGTAACTTGATAAATTGAATCGAGGCCGTCTTCACTTCAAAAATCGTGAGACGGCCTCGATTTATTTATTTCTTATCTTCTGTTGTTTTGTTGGCCGTTAATTCGAATTTTACATGTTTTTGTAAGAGTTACTGAAGTAATTCCGGATCAAACCTGACTTTTACAAAACCATTCCTTGTTTGTCAGATAATCAACATGAGTTGTTCTTCTTGTGGAGTCAATTGTATCATAATGGTGAATGAGTTGCGTATTTTACGTAGATATTCAAAATACACAAGAAAATTTAATATAATTTAACTTATTATTCTGTGATTATTCCTTTTCCTTGGCGGACAATTTCAATTTCATCTCCGGTACAATCGACGATCGTGGAAGGTTCTACTCCTCCGTACCCCCCGTCGATAACCACATCGACGACATCACGGTATTTTTCATAGATTAATTCCGGGTCGGTACTGTATTCGATGATCTCATCATCGTCGTGGATGGAGGTGGTGAGGATGGGATTTCCTAATTCGCGGACAATGGTTCGGATAATGTTGTTGTCAGGAACACGGATGCCGACTTCTTTTCTGTTTTTATAAATTTTAGGAAGGTTATTGGTTGCGTTCAGGATGAATGTAAATGCTCCGGGAAGGTTTTTTTTCATCAGTTTAAAAATCGGATTACTGACTTTTGCATATTCACTAATATTCCCGAAATCGTGGCATATAATTGAGAGATTTGTTTTGGCAGGATTGATGTTTTTTAATTTACAGATTTTTTCCACAGCCCTCACATTCAGGGCATCGCATCCCAGGGCATAAACCGTGTCCGTAGGATATATGGCTAATCCACCGTCACGAAGGATGTTAACTGCTTTCTCAACATCCTTCATATTGGTGTTATTTTCATATAAGCGTATCAGCATTATCCGTAAATAATTTTTCCGTGTTCATCTTTGAATTCATCCAGACTTTTGCTGTATTGGTTCATGGCGCGCAGGCTCATACCCATACTGGAGAAACCTCCGTCGTTGTAGAGGTTTTGCATGGTTATTTTACGTGTCAGGTCGGAGAACATGACGATGCAGTAGTCTGCACAGTCGTCGGCGCTTGCATTTCCCAGAGGAGACATTTTTTCCGAAAAGTCCAGCAAATCATTCATTCCTTTAATTCCACTTCCTGCAGTAGTCATGGTGGGAGATTGCGATATCGTATTGATACGCACTCCTTTTTCCCGGCCGTAGATATATCCGAAGCTGCGGGCAATGGATTCCAACAGGGCTTTTGCATCGGCCATATCATTGTATCCGAAGAAAGAACGTTGAGCGGCAACATAAGAAAGAGCCAGAATGGATCCGCCTTCTGCAATTGCGTCCATTTTTTTTGCTACCTGAATCATTTTATGGAAAGAAATAGCGGAAATATCCAAGGTTTTTTCCAGTAAATCGTAATCCAGATCGTCGTATGTTTTCTTTTTGCGGACATTAGGCGACATTCCGATAGAGTGCAAGACAAAATCGATTTTACCTCCCAGAATTTCCATCGATTTGGAGAAAACCATTTCCAGATCTTCTACGTTCGATGCGTCGGCCGGAAGGATTTCTGCGTTCAGTTTTTCTCCGAGGGCCGAAACTTCACCCATCCGGACTGCTACCGGAGTATTCGACAGCGTGATTATTGCACCTTCTTCCACAGCTCTTTCAGCCACTTTCCATGCAATAGACAGCTCGTTCAATGCCCCGAAAATAATACCTCTTTTACCTTTTAAAAGATTAAATGTCATAATTTATTTATTTGAATTACGACGCAAAGGTAACGATTTTTTTAAGAAGACCGTAAGATCGTAAGATCGTAAGACCGTAAGACCGTGAGACCGTAAGACCGTGAGATCGTGAGATCGTGAGAGGAATTGATTATTCCCGGAAATAGACCCGTTTTACGCGTGGAGAAATCGAAGTCAGTATTTCGTACGGAATTGTTCCGAGTTTTTCTGCCAGTAAGGAAATGGAAATTTCTTTTCCGAAAATGGTTGCTTCGTCTCCTTCTTCTGCATTTGTTTCCGTAACATCGACCATACAGATATCCATGCAAATATTTCCGATGGTCGGGCAAAGTTTTCCGTCGATCAGGAAAGACATATTCCCGTTTCCGAGACGACGATCCAAACCGTCTGCATAACCGATTGGTAGGCAGGCAATTCTCGAATCCCAGGCAATGATCCCCGAACGGTTGTAGCCGACAGTTTCTCCTTTTTTTACAGTACGTATTTGCAAAATACGTGTTTTAAGTGTAGCTACAGGTTTTAATAATTGGGGATCGACGACTGAAATGCCGTATAAGCCTATCCCAAGCCGTACCATATTTTGTTGGAAATCGGGGAACCGTTCCATTCCCGCCGAATTGAGCAGGTGTTTCATCAGCGGATACACCAACAACGATTCCAGTTCACTCGACAGGGCGGCGAATTTCTGCATTTGCAAGCGGGTAAAATTATCATATTCCGGAGCATCGCTTGCTGCCAGATGAGAGAATACCGAACGGACTTTGATTGCTTGTTGCGATTTCAGAACGCCGGCTAATTCGCGGATATCTTCCGGATCGAATCCCAGACGGTTCATTCCCGTATTCAGTTTGATATGAACCGGATAGTTGGTTATCCCGCGTCGGCCGGCTTCTTTTATCAGTGCATTCAGAATCCCGAAACTGTAAACTTCGGGTTCCAGGTTGTAGTCGAATAAAGTACTGAAAGCATGCATTTCCGGATTCATGACCATGATAGGCATGGTAATGCCCTCTTGCCGGAGTTCACTTCCTTCGTCTGCTACCGCTACCGCCAAATAATCGCAACCCTGGTCTTGCAGTGTTTTGGCCAGTTCGTAGGAACCTACACCATATCCGAAGGCCTTGACCATACAGATAATCCTGGTTTCCGGTTTTAATTTTCCCCTGAAATATTTGAAATTATGGACGATAGCATCCAGATCGACTTCCAATACGGTTTGGTGGACTTTTTCTTCCAATTGTTCCGTGATGCGTTCGAACTGAAAGCTTCGTGAACCTTTGATCAATAGAATGGAATCTGAAAATTGATTCAATATTCCGGAATTCAGGAATTCTTCGGTACTGTGGAAGAATGCTTTTTCCAATGAAAACAAATGGGTGTGTTTCATTAATTCGGGACCAATCCCGATCAGCCGGCGTACCTGTTTTTGTTCCAGCAGTTCCGATACTTTTTTATAGAATATATTGGCTTCCGTACCTGATTGAAGAATATCGGAAAGAATCAATACCGGAGCCAGTTTGTTATCCAGTGATCTGCGCGACATAAAATCCAGAGCTATAGCCAGGGAATTGATATCGGAGTTATAGGTATCGTTGATGATAATGTTGTTGTGAATACCTTTTTTTACGTTCAGTCGCATGGCTACGGATTCGAGACAACCGAAGCGTTCTTTCGGATTCCGAAGTTCCGGGTTCATAAAAAGAGTGGTTGCCAGGCATAGAATAGCATTTTCAACAGAAGCCGCATCCGTGAAAGGTATGCGGAGGTTTTGACTTTTTCCGGCATGATTGTATGAAATTTCCGTTCCGTCTCCGGATTTTTGTACTCTTGTAACAAATAAATCTGCCTGATTGTCGGAAAAAGACCATGTGAACCGCTTTTTTTCCGGATATCTTTCTCTGATGCAGAGGTCGAGCATCAGGTTGTCCGAATGGTAAATAATGATTTCCGTATGCCTGAACAATTCCAGTTTTTCCCGGCATTTTTCCTCCAGGGAGGTGAAATTTTCCTGATGAGCGTCACCGATGTTTGTAAACAGGCCGATGCCCGGTTGTATTACAGGTTCCAGTCTTACCATTTCGCCCGGCAAGGAGATCCCTGCTTCAAAAATACCCAGGTTCGTTTCTTCGTTCAGTTGCCATACGGAAAGTGGAACTCCAATCTGAGAGTTGTAACTTCTTGGGGACCGGACAATATTGAAATCTTTGTGGAGTAGCTGGTAAAGCCATTCTTTGACAATGGTTTTACCATTACTGCCTGTAATGCCTATTACCGGTATATTGAACTGTTTGCGATGGAAAGAGGCTAGTTGTTGCAAAGCCAGTAAACTGTCGTTGACCAGTAGAAAATTGGCTTCCGGCATTGTTTCTTTATTTTCGGGCAAATGTTGTACGACAAAACTTCTGACACCTTTATTGTAAAGTTGTTCGATGAATTTATGTCCGTCGTTATGTCTTGTAATCAATGCAAAGAACAGGCTCTCAGAGGGCTCGAACAAGGAACGGCTGTCTGTAAGAAGCAATTTAATGTCGGCGTGAGATCGAATCATTGCTTCGGCCTCAATGACCTGTGCAATATGTTCAATAGAATACTTCATCTAAAATTTCTCGGCAATTGCCTGAGCGATCATTTTGAATTCTTCATTATCGGGTTTCAGTTTGGGACTTCCGAAATAAATATCCGATTCTTTATTGATAGGCACCAGGTGAATGTGTGCATGAGGGACTTCGAGTCCAATCACCGTTACTCCCACACGTTTACACGAAATGGCTTTTTCGATCGCTTTGGCTACCCGTTTTGAGAATACCATCATTTCGGATAGCAAGGTGTCGTCCAGATCGAAAATATAATCTGTTTCTTGTTTCGGGACCACCAAAGTATGGCCTTTTGCCAGAGGATTAATGTCCAGAAAGGCAAAAAAACGGTCGTTTTCCGCAATTTTATAACATGGAATTTCACCTGCTATGATTTTACTGAAAATAGTCATAAGATAATCAGATAGAAATTTCCATAATTTCAAAAGACATCACTCCCGAAGGTACCCGGATCTCCGCTATATCGCCGACTTTTTTCCCGAGCAAACCTTTTGCAATCGGAGTATTAACCGATATTTTCCCTTCTTTCAGGTTGGCTTCATTTTCTGCAACCAAAGTATAAACCATTTGTTGGTTATTCTTTGTATTGCGTATTTTGACTTTGTTCAATATTTGTATAGCATCGGTCGAAATCTGGCTTTCGTCAATGAGACGTGCACCTGCGATCAGACCTTTTAACTGGGCAATTTTGGATTCAAGGATGCCTTGCGCTTCTTTGGCGGCATCGTATTCTGCATTTTCGGATAGATCCCCCTTATCCCGGGCTTCTGCGATTTGTCTGGATATCTCAGGACGTTTTACGGTCTCAAGATAGTTTACTTCTTCGAGTAATTTCTTATAACCTTCTTCGGTCATGTAATTTGCTGCCATGATAAATTCTCCTTTTTAATAAAACAAAAAGAATTCCGATCTACAGATCGGAACTCTCCATATTTTTTCACAAAGGTAGTATCTTTTTTTATATTTGTCAAATGTTTTCAGATGCTTTACAACATATAAGTTGTAAGTTTGGTTTACTCATGACAAAACTTAAAACTTAAAAAACTATTTCTTTTTCCAGGTTATCGAACGATTCTATCCGTTTGATGATTTCTCCTTTGCGATTCATCAGGAATGCGGTAGGAAGATTTTTTACATTGTAGTTCAAAGCATATTGCGAGTACATCGATTTCCTGTCCCATACACAAATCCAGGGAAGATTGATTGCGGCGTTTTTCCAGAAATGTTCGTCCGCATCGAGTGATATCTGGAAGATTTCAAATCCATGAGATTTATTTTTTTTATAAAATTCATTTAAAATGATATTATGAGCGGGAGATTCTTTCATTTGGTAAGCCGTGAAATCAACCAGAATCACTTTCCCCTTGCAGGATTCGAATAAGGATATTTCCCGGTCTTCTATATTGGGTAATTTTATTTCGAAATGGGTTGAATCTTCGACTGCCGTATATTCTACCGGGCGTTCTCCCCGGATTGATTTCAAGGCCTGGATGGCCATCGTATATAACTGTTTCGACCGGGTTGCTTCCGGATAATACTGATTCCAGCTTGTGGCTATGGCTCCTAATGCCTTGTAATCTTCCTTGTCGTACGGATCAAAAATTAACATTCCATTAATTTGTTGGAATAAAGCGAAATATGCAGAAGAAGATCTGGGATTGTCGTAGATATATTTCTTTGCATTTTCTTTGTATTGATTGAGTACAGGCACTATCTGATCCATGTATTGATCGACCGTGATTTTTTTGTCGTTGAATTCTTTGCGGAGTTTATTGTATGCAACGCTGGCTTTGAGTTGCATCATAGTCAGTTCTTTGATTTTATTGCACTCTTCCGAACCTTCCACTGCATATCCTTGTGCGAAATTGGATGCATTCGACTGGATTTTGATGGTTTCCGTACTATCGATCGCAATGTTGATCAATTGTCCGTCCAACCTTAACCGGTAAAAATCGGGTTCTCCCGGATTAGCCTGCCTGAATTTGAAGTTCCCTTTTTCATTTAATTTCATCGAATCCAGAATTTCGACTTTTGAAATTCCGATGCGTTCGAAATACATTGTTTTGTTATTTGCTTCTACAATGTTTCCCTCTATGGTGAAACGGTTGTCTTTTTCGAATACTTTATATACAATGAACAAAAGTACGAAAGCGCATATAATGATCAGCAG
>JAITTA010000195.1 GCA_031287395.1 Dysgonamonadaceae bacterium
TAAAATAAAAGCTTTTAGAAGTTTATTTAGAGGAGTGAAAGATAAAGCGTTCTTCTTATTTAGATTATCTAAATTATATGCATAATTTTTTCAAGCCCTCATGTTTTTACGGTGATCCACTTTTTCTTGACTTTACTTTGGAATAGGATAGAAAAGAAAAAGTCTGTAAAACGTTAATTTTACAGACTTTTATACAATGTTTGTCGTTGGCTTGACAACAACTTGGTGATCTGCCTGGGACATGAACTTTGCCAATTAACCACCTGAAAATAAACTGTTTAATTTACTGTTTATTGCCATTGGTAATGGTTTGGTAACGAGTTCATACACATCTCTTTTATACAGTCTGTAAAAATGAATTGCAGACTTGGCTTTCGGATGTCTTCTCTTTGGCATAACCTTTGTGATCCACCTGGGGCTCGAACCCAGGACCCCATCCTTAAAAGGGATGTGCTCTACCTGCTGAGCTAGTGAATCAGCCTGTTTTTATTTTTAAAAGCGAGTGCAAAGGTAGTAAATAAAATTGAATCATCAAATAAAATCGGGAAATATTTTCTTTTTTTTGTATTTCCGGCTGTAAAAACGTACTTTTGTACAGTTTATTTTTGAGTTATGATCAAGTCCAGTATAAAAAAAACAGCGTTTCTTTTGTTGTTGTTCGTCTTCGTTTTACAACAGTCAAAAGCCTGGGATATGGCTGTGGTGAATGATTTCATTAAGAAACCAAACATGAAGCATGCAAGCATCGGAATAAAAGTCGTTGAAGTATCTTCAGGAACAGTAATTTGCAGTTATAATGATCAGTTATCCCTTTGTCCCGCATCCTGCTTGAAATTAGTATCTTCGGCAGCAGCTTTGGAATTATTGGGGCCGGATTTCACCTACAAAACGGTTTTATTTACCGATGGGGTTGTCGATTCCCGAGGGGTATTGCAGGGAAATATTTACATCAAAGGGGTAGGGGATCCTACTTTGGGTTCCGAATTCATTGATGTAGAACCGGAAAAATTTATGAATCAATGGATTACCGATATGGAGAAATCCGGAATTAAATCTGTAAATGGGAAGGTGATTGCCCTGGACGGATTGTTTGCTTATGAAGGAGTTTCTTCCAAATGGATTTGGGCCGATATTGGAAATTATTATGCTCCGGGAATATATGGCATCAGCATATTTGATAATATGTATCGCCTGACTCTTAAATCGGGGGCTTCAGGAACCAGTCCTGAAATCCTGGGTTGGGTGCCGGCGGAGGTCTCGTTGAAATTTGAAAATAATCTCAAAGCGGCGGCTAATGATATCGATAGTGCCTATATTTACGGGGAACCTTTTTCCCCGAAACGCCGGATATTCGGCACGATTCCCCGGAATAAACCTTCGTTTGTGATTAAGGGAGATATTCCTGATCCCGGATTATTTTTAGCTTCTTATTTCACCCGGATGTTGAAAAAATCAGGAATCCTGGTATCTGGAGAAGCATCTTCCGGCAGGATTGAAAATATCCATCCGGCAGAAAAGAAAATTTTGTCCCATACAATATCTCCTGATTTGAAGGAAATAATACAGGTAGTCAATTTCAGGAGCAACAATCATTATGCGGAGCACCTTTTCAGGAAAATCGGTTCGGAAGATAAAGTAACGGGATTTTGGAAAAGTAAAGGTTTGGATACGGACGGACTTTTTATGTACGATGGTTCCGGACTTTCGCCGGTAAATGCCGTAAGTGTCGATTTCCTGACATCGTTGTTGCGTTACATGGCAATTAAAAGTAAATATGCCGAAGTTTTTTATCAATCCTTGCCTTGTGCCGGAAAAGAGGGGACGGTTAAAGGATTCCTGAAAGACACCTCCTTAGGAGGGAATGCCCGTGTAAAAAGCGGAAGCATGGGAGGTGTGATGTCTTACAGTGGTTATGTGGCCCGGTATGGGAAAAAGTATGCTTTTTCCGTGATTGTCAATAAATACAATGGTCCTCAGTCTACGGTTCGTCGTCAAATAGAACAATTAATGGTCGGATTGTTTGACAACCCGTAATCCGATATCGGAAATCCCTTTCAATTCGTCTTCCCGCATCCCTTGTTTGACGGAATAAACATAGGTCCCCGGAATGCGGAAACGAAAGCCCTGATCGAAAGGAAAGCTCAAAGTATGCAGGTTACTCCCTTTGCCGTGCCATTGTCCCATGGCGTCGGCCAATTCACAATTAACGGTATCTTTTCGAAGCTTTCCCTCGGGAGTTCTCAGATCAACGAACAACCACAAATTCCGGAAGGGATAGGATTCTTTGTTCCGGACTTCCAGAAAAATATTGTAAGTGTTCACCGTATCTGTCATATTGACTACGAAATTGTAAACTGTATTCTTGTTCCAATGGGCATTTTCAATGCCTTTGAATTGAAAATAGGCATCCCTCTTTCCGGAACAGGCAGATAAAACCGTCAGGAGTAAAAGAATAAAAACATATTTACGATTGGGAACATGGATCATTGACTTTCTTTTTTACATTCTTTAACTATTTTGATGCGGATTATTGCCATTTCTGGAGTGGCCTCCTCCGTTATTCCCATGA
>JAITTA010000202.1 GCA_031287395.1 Dysgonamonadaceae bacterium
TTAAGTCGTTGCTTTCCGAGATACTGGCAAATAACTATTTCAGTATGATTGTCGGTGATGTGAAACAATCGATTTATCGTTGGCGAAACGGTGATTGGGGTATCCTGGGAGGAATTGGAGAAGAGTTGGGAATACAACCGCAAAATCTGGCATATAATTTTCGTAGTGAACGGAATGTCGTTGATTTCAACAATCATTTTTTTACTCATGCAGCCGAAATATTGAATGAAAAATATGCTTCTCTGTTTGGAGATGTCACCGGATCTCCCTTTTTGAAAGCTTATTCTCCGTTGGATGTCGTACAAAAAACAAAAAAAGAAGAAGAGTACGGATGTGTTTCAATCGATTTTATTCCGGATAAGTCTGAAGAAACGGATTATGAAGGCCTGGTACTGGAAAAGTTATTGGAACAAATCAAGCAGATGTCGGATTCCGGAATTCCGGCAAGCCGGATTTCTATTCTTACGAGGACGAATAAGAGTATTATTGCTATTGCCGAATACTTGGCATCCCGGAGGAATGAATATCCGGAACTGACGGAAAATCATTACTTGAGTGTTGTTTCAGACGAAGCGTTCCAGTTGAAATCTTCGCCTGTTCTGAGGGTTATTATTGAAGCATTGAGGGTGTTGATTGAACCTCATAATCCCGTATTTCGCGCCAAACTTAACTTTTATTTGAAGCAAAACGAACTGAATACGGATTTTCAATTTTCCGGGGAACTCACGCGTTTGCCCTTGTTGGAATTGATAGGACATTTGTACCGTTTTCTGGAACTTGAAAACATCGAAAAACAAAATGGTTATTTATTTGCATTCTACGATGCAATAGGGAATTTTCTGCGTGATTCGGTGTCCGACATTCATACTTTCCTGAAGTTCTGGGAGGATGAATTGCAATTTAAGTCCGTATCTTCAGGAGCTTCTGTGGAAGGCATCCGGGCAATGACCATCCATAAATCCAAAGGTTTGCAATTTCATACCGTTCTTTTACCCTTTTGTGATTGGGAGATTTATCCCGAGAAGAATCCGGTGGTTTGGTGTGGAGCTAAGGAGGGTTTGTACGATCTGGAATTACTGCCGGTGAAATATTCCCATAAAATGTTTGATACGGTTTTCAGAGAAGAGTACCGTCAGGAAACAGCTCAAAGTTGGGTTGATAACTTGAATCTGCTTTATGTATCATTTACCCGGGCAGAGCATAACTTGTTGATTTTATCCAGAAATAAAAAAAAGCTGGAAACTTACGATGATATCAGGAAGGTTTCGGATTTACTTTTGTTTCTGGCCGGGAAAGTCGATGGTATGTTTGATGAGGATTCGTTGCATTATCAAAGAGGACAATTGGATATCCGTGTTGGAGATGAAGAAAAGACCGGGGAGAATGTCTTAAAATCACCTCCCGAACCGGTTGAATCCGATTTCGTTTCCGAGGCTTTCAATCCGGATAAATCCATTTTCAAACAATCGAATAAATCCCGGGAGTTTGTAAACCCCGGTTTGACTTCAAAGGATAGTTATGTCCGGCATGGGAATATAATGCATGATTTGTTTTCTCATGTTGAGACGATGGATGATATCCCCGGCGCTGTGGAAAGACTGGTTTTTGATGGGATGATACTGCCTGGAGAGAAAGAGGAATATATCCGGGAAGTGAGAGAAGCCATTATTCATTGTGGTGTGGAAAGTTGGTTCTCCCGAGACTATAAAATATATACCGAGTGTTCTGTTCTGGTGGAAGAAGACGGAATTATTACCACTCAACGTCCCGACAGGGTATTGGTTTCGGATGATCGGACTATTGTTATCGATTATAAATTCGGAGAACCGAATGCTTCCCATCAAAAACAAATGCAACGTTATTCCCGGTTGTTACGGCAAATGAATATGAAAAATATCACGACATTCATTTGGTATGTGGAACGTAACGAAATAGTACAGGCCTGTGAATATTCCAGGTAGCTCAACCCTGGTTTATTGCGGCTGGGATATGGATCCATATCAATCGGTTATGGAATGGTAGAATACAAACGGCAATCGTTATGTTGCTCCTTCCGGTCATTTATGATGAGGTTTATAAAGAACATTTAACTATCTTTGTGGCAAAAAGTCCTGAAAAAAAAATATACGTATGAAGAAAACAGTTATTGCTCTGTTAATGAGTTTGTTGGCTTTGCCTTTGATGGCTATTGAGAATCCGGTTCAATATGTTAGTCCCAGGATGGGGACTCAATCCAATCATGCTTTATCGACCGGGAATTTATATCCTGCTATTGCCCGTCCCTGGGGAATGAATTTCTGGACTCCGCAAATGAATGATATGGGTAATGGTTGGACCTATTGCTATGGAGGGTTGTATCCGAATGGCCGGTTCGAACAGAAAATCAAAGGATTCAAGCAAACTCACCAGCCAAGCCCGTGGATCAATGATTACGGACAATTTTCCATCATGCCTGTGACTGGGAAAAAAGTATTTGATCAGCATGACCGTGCCAGTTGGTTTTCACATAAGGCAGAGACGGTTACTCCGTATTATTACAGTGTATACCTGGCTGATCATGATGTGTTTGCTGAATTTGCCCCGACAGAAAGGGCCTGTATCTTCCGGTTTTCTTATCCTCAGACAGATGACGCTTTTCTCGTGATCGATGCTTTTGATAAAGGTTCTTATATCAAATTGATTCCTGAGAAAAACCAGGTTATTGGTTATACGACCAGAAATAGCGGAGGTGTTCCGGAAAACTTTAAAAATTATTTTATCATCCAGTTTGAAGAACCGTTTTTCTCTGCTGAAATTTTTGCAAATAAGGAAATTCTCGCGGAAAGTCCGGAAAAAGAGGATAAACATGTTGGTGCTATCATTGGAATACAATGTAAACAGAAAAAGCAAATCAATGTACGGGTCGCATCTTCTTTTATTAGTTTTGAACAGGCTGCTCTGAATTTGAAGGAATTAAAAAACGATGTGATTGAAACTGTTGCTGAGGCTGGGAAAAATGCATGGAATAAAGAACTTGGAAGAATAGAAATCGAGGGAGGAAGTATCGATCAATACAGAACCTTTTATTCCTGTTTATACCGGTCGTTGCTTTTTCCACGGAAGTTTTTTGAAATCGATAAAAACGGACAGGTAGTGCATTACAGTCCATACAATGGACAGGTTTTGCCGGGTTACATGTTTACGGATTCCGGATTCTGGGATACTTTTCGTTGTCTGTTTCCATTGCTGAACCTGATGTATCCGGATGTCAATGTCCAGATTCAGGAAGGTTTGATTAATACCTACAAAGAAAGTAACTTTTTCCCCGAATGGGCGAGTCCCGGGCACCGTTCCTGTATGGTAGGGAACAATTCCGCATCTGTGTTGGCAGATGCCTTTTTGCAGGGAGTCAAAGTGAAAGATGTGAATACATTATGGGAAGGCTTGGTATATACGGCTAACCACCAGCATCCGAAAGTATATTCCACCGGAAGGGCTGGATATGAATATTATAATAGGTTGGGATATGTTCCCTGTGATGTGAAAATCAATGAAAGTGCGGCGCGTACTTTGGAATATGCTTACAACGACTGGTGTATTTACCAGGTGGGAAAAGCCCTGAACCGTCCGGAAAGTGAAATCGGAGTGTATGCCGAAAGAAGCCGGAATTATCGTAATCTGTTCCGTAAAGATTATAACTTGATGTGCGGAAAAAAAGAAAATGGTAACTTTAGTGATCCGTTTAGTCCTTTCAAGTGGGGGGGGGATTTTACCGAAGGAAACGCGTTGCATTATACTTGGTCTGTTTTTCATGACCCACAGGGATTGATCGATTTGATGGGAGGAAATAAGACTTTCAACAGTATGTTGGATACCGTGTTTTCTTTACCTCCGATTTTCGACGACAGTTATTATGGAGGTACTATCCATGAAATCAGGGAAATGCAAATCATGAATATGGGTAATTATGCTCATGGGAATCAACCGATTCAACATATGATTTATCTTTACAATTATTCCGGAGAACCCTGGAAAGCTCAATATCATCTTCGTGATGTGATGAATAAATTGTATTCTGCAACTCCCGACGGTTATTGCGGTGATGAGGATAACGGACAAACATCGGCCTGGTATGTTTTTTCTGCATTGGGTTTCTATCCCGTATGTCCCGGGAGCGGTCAGTATGTTATCGGTTCTCCGTTATTCTCCAAAGTAGTTTTACATTTACAAAACGGGAAAGATTTAATCATTCATTCCGAAGCAAATAATGATGAAAATGTTTATGTACAGGGTATCAACCTGAATGGTAAAATCTATGATAAAAACTATTTTGTAATAAATGAATTGAAAAAAGGAGGTACAATCCGGTTCAAGATGGGAAATCAACCTGATAAAAAGAGAGGTATAAGTCCGGAATCGGTTCCGTACTCATTCTCTAAACATTAAAGAGGTATATTCAGTAAATAGAAAAAATCTGCTTTAGGATAAAAGTTCATAAAGCAGATTTTTTTTGTATCCTGATTTTTGATTCTTAAATTTTAATGCTTTTTTTGTCTCTTTCCGTTCGTTGCCTCACCACTTCATACATCAAAACGGCAGCTGCTGCGGAGATATTGAGGGAACTGATGTTTCCCAGGATAGGAATTTGTACCATCTCGTCGCAGATTCGCAGATTGTCCATTGAAATTCCGAAATCTTCTCCACCCATTACAATAGCAGTAGGCCCGGAGTAATCGACGGCGGTGTAGTTTTTTTCTGCTTTTTCTGTAGCGGCGACAACTTTGTAGCCGCTATTTTTCAAAAATTTGATGGATTCATAGATACTGGATTCCTTACACACGGGCAAGGTATGCAAGGCTCCTGCCGAAGTTTTGACGGCATCCGCATTGACCGAAACACTGTTTCTGGTCGGAATTACCAGCGCATCGACCCCGGAACAATTGCAAGTACGTGCAACAGCGCCGAAATTACGGACATCAGTTACTCCATCGAGCAGAACAATAAAACCGTCTTTGCCTTCCTCGTATAAAAAAGGCACAATATCTTCCAGTTTCTGATAGATAACGGCCGATATGAAAGCGATAACCCCCTGATGGTTTTTCCGTGTCAGTCGATCCAATTTTTCTTGTGGAACACGTTGAAGGGGAATATTTGTTTCCTTTATGATGTGGAATAATTCATGGGATAAGTCTCCCTGAAAATCCCTTCTCATCAATACCTTATCCACTTCTTTTCCTGCTTGTATCGCTTCTATTACGGCACGAGTGCCGAAGATCATTTCGTTTTCTTTCATTACGTTTTACGTTTTTACGTGATCCGTTTTTACGTTTGTCGTACGCACGACAAATGTAAGGCGGATCGCTTATGGTAATTTCAACAATTCCTTTGCATTGGCCAAAGCAGCCTCCGAGAGTTCCGCTCCACTCAACATGTGAGCGATTTCCATGATTCTTTCGTCGTATGATAGTTTTTTTATCATTGTTTTAACCGTATCGTTCGATTCTTCTTTATATACAAAATAATGAGATTCTCCTTTTGCCGCAATTTGTGGCAGGTGAGTAATGACGATTACCTGCATTACCTGCCCCAATTCCTGCATGATTTCGCCCATTTTATGGGCGATTTCTCCGGAAACTCCCGTATCTATTTCGTCGAAAATAATTGTTGGAAGAGCCATTGCACCTGCTATTAACACTTTAATCCCCAACATCAGACGGGATATTTCCCCCCCGGACGCAATGGACGCAACCGGTTTCAGCGGAATATTTTTATTTGCAGAGAATAAAAATTCCAGATTGTCGATTCCTGTATTGTCGGGAAGGGATTTTTCGGAGAATTCACAAGAAAATTTCATGTGAGGTATTCCCAAAATCTTCACTTTTTCTATCAGTTGAGTTTCAAGCCGGTGCGCCGCATTTTTCCTTTCCTGACTGATAATGCCGGCCAAGCGGATGACTTCTTTGAATGACTTATCCAATTCTTGTTCAAGAACTGTTAACTCGGCATCGGAATTTTCGATTGCCAGGAGTTTTTTTTCTATTTCATTTTGTAGTTCAATCAAGGCTTCGGTCGATTCTACCCTGTGCTTTTGTTGTAAGGAATACAATAAATCCAATCGTACTGTTACGAATTGCATTTGTTCAGGGTTGAACTCCAGATTTTCCTGTTTTGATGCGATTTCCAGGGCCAGATCTTTGAGATCCAGATAGGCCGATTCTAATCGTTCCGCCATCTCCGTTGCCGGAGAATATACCTTTTTGAGGCTTGAAGCTTTATCCAGAGTATTTTTCAGGGATTGTACCACTCCGTTATCCTCGGAAAGTAACCGGTCAATTCTGAATAAATTGCTTTTTATTTCTTCCAGATTGGAGAGCATTTTTGATTCTTTTTCCAGTTCTTCCAGTTCTCCCGGTTTAAGTGAGGCGTCTTTCAATTGCTGATATTGGAATTTAAGGTAATCTTGTTCTGCTGAAATCCGGGCTGTTTCTTCTTTCAGCCGGAGTAAATCTTTTTGCAGGGAAATGTATTGATGATATACCGATTGGTATTTGTCCTTCAGATCTTTCTTATTTACCAGGGCATCCACTACTTGTAATTGGAAATAGTCGTCACCCAGCACGAGGTTCTGATGTTGGGAATGGATGTCGATAAGCCGGCTTCCCAATTCTTTCAGTTCGTTCAGCCCTACCGGAGTATCATTGACGAATGCCCGTGATTTTCCGGATGACCAGATTTCCCGGCGAATAATGCATTGTTTGTCGTCGTATTCCAGATCTCTTTCTTCGAAAAAAGGTTGCAGATCGTATGAAGAAATATCGAAAATTCCTTCGATTAAGCATTTATCCATATCCGGACCGATTAATTTGCTATCGGCTCTCTGTCCTAGTATAAGAGACAAAGCTCCGAGTATGACGGATTTTCCTGCGCCGGTTTCTCCTGTCAACACAGACAATCCTCCGGAGAAATCAATTTCCAGGTTCGAGATGAGGGCGTAGTTTTGAATGAATAAAGATGAAAGCATCGGATTGTAATTTATTTTTTCAAAGGTTCCAGTTGTGTTGACATTGTCGGATAAACTTTTTTTAGCAGGTCGTAGGTCGATTTTTTTTCTTCCTGGCTGGCCTTAACTGCAATGGATACTATCTCGTCGAGTTTACTGTCTGCAAACATCTGCAACAAAACATTGGAGACCCTGGATGAACTCTTCAGTTCTTCCAATACCGGTAAAGCATTTAATAGGGTCGTTCTTGCCCGGTCCGGATTGATATCCATCTCGTCCAATCCTTTCCTGTGGTAAGTATACCACAAGTCGCGGTAAGCACTCATCGATTCGTCTGTAAAGGAAGTGATAATTCCGTGTCGGTTGTTTGGCTTGTCGAAGGCTGCCCAACCGTTCCAATCGGAAATTCCCTGGGCTTGAGTCGCCATACTTTGTGCCTGGCGATAAAAAACGGAACCTCCTTTGGGCGAGAAACTGTCGAAATCGAGAGCCAGAATCAGGTTTGCATAAAAAGTAATGGTTGCTACCAGGTTGTTGTCTATTGTATTCGCTACAAGTTGAAACGGAGTATTTTCCAGATATTCGAAATTGATATCGACATCCCTGAATCGAATCAGATTTGTAGTATAAGATGAATTGAAAACCGGCCTTTGTGCCTGTACCAGCAATTCGGCGGTGAAGTTATTCTCTCCGTTCTGGGTCACAATGGTAAGAGTGAACGAACAGTCTATTTTTTCATTTTGAGCAAAAGTTGTGTGACTCCATTTTTGGTTATTTACAAAATTATTCAAAGCAATCTGTAAAGCATTAAAAATGGATTTATTGGTTCCTTGTATCCGGTCGCTGTTGACTGTAATCCGGGCATTCAGTTCCTGAGCTTCAGCAGAAGACAGAAAAAAACAAAATAAAATGATCCCGATCCCCCTGAAGGAGGTTTTTGAAAGTAGAGAATTCATATATTTTAATACTATAAAGTATTTATTATAAAAATAATGTTTGGCGTTAGCCAATTTAGGGGCAATCTTGCGGATAATCATAATTCATTGTATTAACAGTTGTTCGATTTCGTCAACAATATCATTTGCAACATCTGTCTTTGATTTTAACGGAAAATCCTTTTTACTATTGTCCGGGAACAGGATTGTTATTTTGTTGGTATCTGTTTTGAATCCGGCACCGCTATCGTTCATGGAATTGAGGACAATGAAGTCCAGGTTTTTCTTTTTCAATTTGCCGGAAGCATTTTCTTCTTCGTTATCGGTTTCCAGGGCAAAACCGGCAATGATTTGACCTTTTTTCTTTATTTTTCCCAGTGTTGCTGCAATATCCGGGTTAGGGGTTAATTCGATTAGCATCGGTTCTTTTTCTTTCCTTTTTATTTTATTTTTGGAAAATACAACCGGTTTATAATCAGCAACAGCAGCGCAAAGAATAGCGACATCCATATCCTGAAAAATACCGGTCACTTTTTGATACATCTGGTCAGCGGATTCCACATTGATGCGTTGTATAGAAGAATGTTTTACCGATAAATTAACCGGACCGGTTATCAAAACCACATCTGCTCCCCTGGAGGCACAGGCTTCCGCCAAAGCAAAGCCCATTTTCCCGGAGGAATAATTACCTATATAACGTACAGGATCCAATTTTTCATATGTTGGACCTGCCGTTATCAATACTTTTTTTTTTGAAAGGCTGTCTCCCTTGGAAAAGAATATTTCCAGTTGCTTTATAATTTCGTCCGGCTCTTCCATCCTGCCTTTTCCTTCCAATTTACTTGCCAGAAAACCGGTTGCCGGTTCGATGATATGATTTTTAAAAGACTTTAAAGTATTTATATTTCGTTGAGTCGATGGATGAGCATACATATCCAGATCCATTGCCGGAGCAATAAAAACCGGAGCCTTCATGGACAGATAAGTTGTAATAAGCATATTATCAGCAATTCCGTTGGCCATTTTCCCTATTGTGGATGCTGTGGCCGGAGCTATAATCATGGCGTCGGCCCATAATCCCAGATCCACATGGCTGTGCCAGGTACCGTCATTTGCCGTAAAGAACTCCGACACCACGGGTTTTCCGGTTAGGGCAGAGAGAGTAACAGGAGTGATGAACTCCTTTCCTGCCGGTGTCATTACCACTTGGACTTCGCTCCCTTTTCTGATAAGTGCCCGTGTCAGATAGGCCGCTTTGTAAGCTGCAATACTTCCGGTAATACCCAATACAATTTTTTTCCCTTTCAACGACATAGTGGATGAATAGTTTAAAATAAAAAATTGAAAATCGAGAATTGAAAATGAATATTTTGTGCAAAGTTCATCTTCAATTTTCGATTTTCAATTTTCAGTTCTTATCCGTTGACTTTAGCCATGTGAGCTAACAGATCCAATACTTTGTTGGAATAACCCCACTCGTTATCGTACCAGCTTACTACTTTTACGAAAGTCGGGCTTAATTGGATACCTGCTTTAGCATCGAAGATAGAGGTACGAGCATCCCCGATGAAATCGCTGGATACTACATCGTCTTCAGTATATCCTAAAATACCTTTCAGTTCGCCTTCTGAAACTTCTTTCATCGTTTTGCAGATTTCTGCGTATGAAGTTTCTTTTGCCAGGCGTGCAGTCAGATCGACTACCGAAACATCCAGAGTAGGAACGCGGAAAGACATACCGGTCAATTTACCGTTCAATTCGGGAATGACTTTACCTACTGCTTTAGCGGCACCTGTAGAAGAAGGGATGATGTTGCCTGCAGCAGCACGTCCGCCTCTCCAGTCTTTTGCAGAAGGAGCATCCACTGTTTTCTGAGTGTTGGTGGTTGCGTGAACGGTAGTCATCAAAGCTTCGACGATACCGAATTTGTCGTTCAATACTTTAGCGATAGGAGCCAGACAGTTGGTCGTACAGGAAGCATTGGAAACAAATTGTTCGCCTTTAACATATGTTTTTTCGTTTACACCGCAAACGAACATTTTAGTGTCATCTTTGGAAGGACCTGTCATGACCACATATTTTGCACCGGCGTCGATGTGACCTTTAGCAGTCTCTTTAGAAAGGAACAAGCCTGTGGATTCTACCACATATTCAGCGCCGATAGCGCCCCATTTCAAATCAGCCGGGCTTTTTTCAGCCGTAACACGGATTTCTTTTCCATTAACAATTAACTTTCCGTCTTTTACATCTACCGTTCCGTTAAATTTACCATGAACGGTATCGTAACGTAACATATAAGACATGTATTCAACGTCAATCAAGTCGTTGATACCTACAATCTGAATGTCATTTCTTGTTTGAGCAGCACGGAAAACCAAACGTCCGATACGGCCAAAGCCATTAATACCTACTTTGATCATTTTCTTTTAAATTTTTATTGTTAAAAAATAAATTGTCAGCTTGGGTGATGAAATCCAATCTTTTTGCGCCACAAAATTACAGAAATTTTTCTTCAATTCATAATTATCCGGTATAATTTTTGACCGGAATTAACAACCGCATGGACTGGCTGTCGCACAAGCTGTTGCCAGTACTGCAACACACAGGATTACAAAAATAGATATAAGTCGTTTCATTTGAAAAAAAATTAAATGATAAAACTTTTGTTCTTTAAAAACGTTTTTATTTTTGAAAGTATTATTCAAATATACTAAAATTTGCAATCAAATCAAAGAAATTAACTATATTTAAGCTTGCACTGTTTTACCGTGCACCGGAATTATCAATTAATAAACAGATTAAGTTATGGGAATGGTAAAGGAATTCAAAGAGTTTGCAATGAGAGGGAATGTTTTGGACATGGCGATTGGTGTCGTTATAGGCGGAGCTTTCGGTAAGATTGTCAGTTCAGTGGTTTCCGATGTAATCATGCCGCCTATCGGGCTTATGCTCGGCGGAGTTAATTTTGCAGATCTGAAAATAATCTTAAAACAGGCCACTGTCGATGCTGCGGGAGATGCAATCCCTGCAGTCACATTAAATTACGGGAATTTTCTGCAGACGGTGTTCGATTTTCTCATCATTGCATTTGCTGTTTTCCTTTTTGTGAAAGCGATCAATAACATGCGTAAGAAAGAAGTCGAAACTCCGGCTACACCTCCTGGACCGACAAAGGAAGAAGAATTGTTGACGGAGATCAGAGACCTACTTAAAGTTAAGAATTAAAGTTGGTTTTAACGTGAAAATAACTCTTAATCCTTAATTTCCAGTATTTCCACTTTCCTGAATTCTATCGGATGACTTTCCGATTGCAGGGCTATTCGTCCGGATTTCAGGGGTCCGGGAGTGACATGGGCTTCGGGATTCAATCCTTTTCCGTCCACTGTCATCCGGGTGTAGGTCATTACAGTATCTCCATTAACAATGTGGTGGCCAATACTGTCGCCTAACATGACCATCTCAATCGTTACCCACTGGTCTCCATGATAAGTTTTTGAGGAGGATGAAGCACAGTGCTGATCATAAGGAACTCCGCCTATGAAAATATCTGTCCCCGGTGTACAGATATTGCCTGTCGGCCGGTTGTCTGTTCCGTTTCCCCCAAGGAATTGGGCTTCAATGGATGCCGGAAAATCCTGATCAGGATGCATGGTTTCGGGTGCCTGGGCATGTAACATGGCCCCGCTGTTGCGATAAGCCCAACCGGGTCCGTCGGACAATTGATCGCCTACGAACCGGTATTCGACTCTTAATTTGTAATGGGAATATTCTTTTTCCGTGAAGAGGTGTCCGAAGCGGTTGTTGAATGTGTCGTTGTAGGCATCGTAGTTCACTTTTAATATTCCGTCTTCGACACGAAAGGTATTTCCGAAATTTTCACCGGCTTCGTATCCCCGGATCTTGACAATCCATCCGTCCAGGTTTTTACCGTTGAATAACTGGATCCAGTTTTCTTCACCGGAAGTTGTACCGGTTTCTTCTTTTTTGTTTTTACAAGTGGAAAGGCAAATGATTGCGGACAAAAACAGTAATAGATTTTTCATGATATCAATTCTTCTTGAATAATAGATTTTTTAACTCCCTCAAGGCGTAAGCAACGATTACCGGCTTGCGTCCCTTGAGAAAGAAGGGGATGGCATCCAGGACTATATCGAATAATGTTCCAGCGGTAATTGCCAAACCCGGAGATTTCCTGTCGATAATTTTTTTGTCTTTATGTTTTTCTTCCTGAGAAGGAAGCAGGCTTGCAAATACCGGAGGCAGTTTTGACCGGACAGCCTGAAGTGAGCTACTCCATACCAGGGATCCGAAATTATCCTGTAAATAATCCCACTGCTCATTTAAAGCCTGCAAATGGGAGTCCGCTTCTGCCGTCAGCTTGATTTTCTGTATCTGCAAACGTTCGATCTGCGATATCTTAGTCGGTTGCTTAGCCATCGTTATCTTCTTCTTTAATGAGTTTGCCTAAAAACAGATCTACTATTTTATCCCAGATTTTTTGCTTGTTCACCAATAAAATCACTAATAATATTAAATACATCAAGGCTACAAGACCCATTCCGGCTGCAATACTATCCAATAGTTCTCCCAACCAAAAACCGATGGCCAGAAAAATAAAGAAAACGGAAAAGAAAACAACCAACAACACTGCCAGTCCGAAAAATAGAGCAGATACTGTGATGCTTGTTTTTTCGAACAATTCCAACCGGTATAATTTGAGTTTGGCGTTGAAGTAACCTGTCAGCTCCTTTTTTATCTCCTGAAAAAGAGAAGCGAAATCTTTCTCCATCAGGCTTCTCCTCCCATTTGGTCTGCTTTTGCTCTGGAAATTGCGGTTTGAGCTAATGTGTTGACCTTATCCACAGCGGTATCCAACTCTTCAATTCCTTCATTAATGACCTGGGATATCTTTTTCTTGGCTTTATCCACAGTCTCACCAATCCGGTCGATGATTTCTTGCTTGTTGTCACAAGCAAGAAAATAACCTACCGTGGCGCCGATTGCTGCTCCGATCGCCAGACCGAGTATCAGCTTTGTGTTTTCAGATTTCATAATTAACTATATATTTTAAAAGAACTTTTTTATTTCAAAACAAATTGTAAATCCAATATGTTGCCAAAAATAAGTCTTTTTTAAATGAAATGCTTAAATTTGCACGTAAATTTTACTATCATGCTCGAAAAAATTGTCATACTTGATTTTGGTTCTCAAACTACCCAGTTAATCGGACGAAGACTCCGGGAATTGAATACTTATTGTGAAATTGTTCCTTATAATAAATTCCCCGGAGATGACCCGGCGATCAAAGGAGTTATTTTATCGGGAAGTCCGTTCTCTGTAAATGATAAAGAAGCTTTTAAACCGGATTTGTCCGGTATCCGTGGAAAATATCCGGTTTTGGGTATTTGTTACGGCGCTCAATACCTGGCTTACAGTTCTGCCGGAAAAGTCGAAAAAGGGGATTCCCGTGAATATGGCCGTGCTGTGCTCACTTCCGTTTGTAAAGACGATCTTCTGATGAAAGGGGTGAAAGAAAAATCCCAGGTATGGATGTCGCATGGAGACACAATTACTGTGGTTCCAGAGCATTTCAAAGTAATTGCCGGAACTTCCGACGTAAAAGTGACTGCCTATAAGGTTGAAGATGAAAAGACTTGGGGGGTACAATTCCATCCGGAAGTTTTCCATACGGAATGTGGAATGACAATCCTTGATAATTTTCTGACTATCTGCGGAAAACAAAAAGACTGGACTCCGGCTTCATTTATCGAAACTTCGATTGTAGAGATGAGAAGGCAAATCGGAAACGACAAGGTAATTCTGGCTTTGTCGGGAGGTGTCGATTCTTCCGTAACGGCAGTGTTATTGAATAAAGCTATCGGAAGTAACCTGACCTGTATTTTTGTAGATCATGGTTTGTTACGTAAGGATGAGTTTGAAACGGTATTGAAAGATTACGAACATCTCGGATTGAATGTGATCGGAATTAATGCTAAAGATCGCTTTTATAAAGCTCTGGACGGGGTTGTGGATCCGGAGAAAAAACGTAAAATCATCGGTAAAGGATTTATTGATGTATTTGAAGAAGAAGCAAATAAAATAGAAGGAGTGAAATGGTTGGGACAAGGAACTATTTACCCGGATATTATAGAGTCGTTGTCTATTACGGGAACTGTAATCAAATCCCATCATAACGTGGGAGGTCTTCCTGAAAAGATGAATCTGAAACTCGTAGAACCATTGCGTTTATTGTTTAAAGATGAAGTCCGTCGTGTAGGTCGTGAACTGGGTATGATGCCGAATCTGATCAATCGTCATCCGTTTCCCGGTCCGGGTCTTGGAGTCCGTATATTGGGAGCCATTACTCCGGAAAAAGTGCGTATTCTGCAGGATGCGGATGCCATTTTTATCAATGCATTGAGACAATGGGAACTGTACGACCAGGTGTGGCAGGCCGGCGTTATTCTTTTACCGATACAATCCGTCGGTGTAATGGGTGATGAACGGACTTACGAAAATGCGGTTGCATTGCGTGCCGTGACTTCCACCGATGCTATGACAGCCGATTGGGCCCGGTTGCCGGATGAGTTCCTGGCCAAAGTATCCAATGATATTATCAATAAAGTGAGGGGTGTAAACCGCGTAGTATACGATATCAGTTCCAAACCGCCTGCAACAATCGAATGGGAATGAAAACGATGTATGTCTTTTGCCTGTGTATTGCAATTAGTTCTTGCAGTAAAAAGCCGGAGTACTATCTCTCTCAGGGAGAGATATTCCATACGTCTTACCATGTGAAATACGAATACAAGGAACCTCTTGGAAAACAAATTCAGGCGGTCTTGGATCGCTTTGACTTATCGTTGAATCCTTTCAATAAAGAATCCGTTATCAGCAAAGTCAATACTAACCAACCGGTAGAAATTGACGATTTTTTTGTGACTGTTTTGAACAAAGCGCAGGAGGTCTCGGAAATTTCAGGTGGGGCGTTTGACATTACCTGTGCTCCTCTCGTTAATTTGTGGGGCTTTGGATTTGATAAAACCGACAGTGTAACGCCGGAAATAATCGACAGCATAAAATCTTTTGTGGGGTACCGGAAATTCCGGCTTGAAGGGAATAAAGTTGTTAAGGATGATCCCCGTGTTATTTTGAACGCTTCAGCTATTGCAAAAGGTTATTCCTGTGATGTGGTAGCCAAACTTCTGGAATCTTATGGGATTAAAAATTACATGGTAGAGATTGGAGGTGAAGTTTGTGCAAAAGGGAAGAATCCGAATGGAGTTTGCTGGAAAATTGAAATTACCAAACCGGACGACGATCAGAGCGGATTGAAAAAAGATCGGTTCGTAGTCTTGGGGTTATGCGATCGTTCATTGGCTACTTCAGGTAATTACCGGAACTTCTATGTCAAGAACGGCAAGAAATATGCGCATACGATTGATCCTTTTTCCGGATATCCTGCCGAAAATGAAATGCTTAGTGCAACGGTCACGGCGCCTGATTGCATAACTGCCGACGCTTATGCTACGGCTTTTATGACGCTTGGGTTAGAAAAAGCGTGTGCTCTTGGAGATCGCATTCCCGAATTGGCTTATTATTTTATATTCCGTGACGAAAAAGGAAATCTCGGTGTAAAATATTCGCCGAACATGGAAAAATATATAATACAATAACCGAGACCGTCTTACCTGTCTCGGGATAAGGTATCACAACAAATAGTTATACGGCCACTATAAATTACCTGATTTTGGGGATTGTATAGTGATTACGCGACTTGTACTTTTGTCGCTTGAAATTTTATTTTAAAAAAAATTATGAAACGAACATGCAAAATTTGCACAAAACAGCCTGAATTCGTAGAATAGGCACTAGCCAATTACTTCGTAATCGGCGTAGTTAACAATGACACGAGTTCCTTGTGACCTTTAAAAACAAATCATTATCGTATGAAAATTAATATAAAAGCGATTCTTTTTTTTAGTGTAATATTCATTTCTTCGGTGGCTTTTGCTCAAACGGACAGCACGGAATATAAGCAATACCGTTTCGGTAGTTACGGCGAGATGCTTTTCCAACGGATGAACTACGGCGCAGACCGTTACAAAGACCCGGCCGGTGCGCCGCGTGAAAATCGCGCCTACATTTCCATTCCACGCACGATTCTGGCGCTCGATTATAAATTTCGCGATGACATTGTTCTCGGTGCGGAAATCGAATTTGAGTATGGTGGCACCGGTACGGCAATGGAACTTGAGTATGATGAGGCCGGTGAATACGAGATGGAAGTGGAAAAAGGAGGCGAAGTGGCATTGGAACAATTTCACATTACCAAATATTTTGCACCATGGTTCAATGTTCGTGCAGGACATTTCATTGTCCCGGTCGGATTGACGAATGCTCATCACGAACCGATCTTTTTCTTCGGCACTACACGCCCTGAGGGTGAAATGACTATTCTTCCATGCACCTGGCATGAAACGGGACTTTCCGTTCTTGGTACATACAAAAGGTTGAAGTATGAGGTAATGATTGTTAATGGTTTAGATCCCAATGGTTTTTCGTCTTCCAACTGGATACAAGGCGGTAAACAGGGACTTTTTGAGAAAGCTGTGATGACAAGCCCGGCATACGCCGGCCGGTTGGAATATATACCGGTTAAAGGTTTGAGACTCGGTGTTTCAGGCTACTACAATAAAACGGCAAAAAACGCAAGTATTCCCCAAAAAACGGCAGGTATTGATGCTGCAGTGTTGATCGGCTCTGTTGATCTGCAATATCGGAACAAAAAGGCTGTCGTACGTGCAAATCTCGTGTATGGACATCTCACCGATGCACTGCGCCTCAGCCAGATCAATAGAAATATCTCTAAAGCCACACAGTTTGCCCGCACTCCTGTTGCTGAAAATGCATTGACATATGCTTTTGAGGCAGGATATGATGTGTTGTCGTTTCTCGGATTGAAACAA